>NZ_JBXWRZ010000009.1:0-118912 GCF_059613165.1 Ruegeria sp. BHSB172 | reverse complement strand
CTTTATGGCGTGCTGGACCGGCGGCTGGCGAAGAATGAATACGTCGCCGGAGACTTCTACTCCATCGCCGACATGGCGATCTGGCCCTGGGCCAGCCTGTGGGAGGGCCAGCAGCAGACGCTGGAAGACAAACCGCACATGGCCCGCTGGCTCAAGGTCATGGCCACCCGTCCAGGGGTGCAGGCGGGGCGGGGCTTGCACGCCGAACTGCGCGGTGATCACCGCAGCAAAGAGGCGCAGGGGGTGCTGTTCAAGAGGTGAAGCTGGTATCCGGGTTGTCTTGGCCGAGGCTTTCGCTACCGACACCATTCATTTGCAGGCCAGATCACCTCTCCGCCGGCTGCACGGCTCGCTGATACAGATGCCAAGTGGTGTGGCCAAGGATCGGCAGGGTAAAGATCAGGCCCAGAAAGGCCGGAACCAGCGACAGCAGCATGGTGACCGCGATGATCGCCGCCCAGCTCAGCATGACCACCGGGTTTTCCCGGACGACCCGAACGGATGTGATCATCGCGGTGATGAAATCCACCTCGCGGTCAAGCAGCAGGGGCATGGCGACGACGGTCACCGAGAACAGCACCGCCGACAGAAAAGCGCCGACACAGGTGCCGATCGCAAGAAAGATCCAGCCCTCGGGCGAAAAGAACACGGTATTCAGGAACCCTTCGAGATCCGAGAAGGATGAGTGTTGAAGGACGATCACCATCACGGTCCGGAACTGATAGAACCACACCCAAGAAATGAACAGGGTGACAAAGGCCATCCAACCCATTTCGCGTTTGCGCTGATTGGCCATGACCGTGAGAATATCACGCCAGCCAAAGTCTTCGCCCTTCTGCATCCGGCGCGACATTTCATACAGCCCGGCGGCGGCAAAGGGCGCGACCAGCGGAAAGCCGACGGCGGCGGGAATGACCATCCAGACCGCGCCCAGCCAGACCAGGGCCCAAACGAACAGTATCCCGAACAGCGCGTAAAACAGGCCGAAAAAGCCGCTCATGACCGGGCGCGCCAGAAAGTCGGAAAACCCCGCTTTTAGCGACTCGGCAATATCATCCGCCGTAACCTTGTTGACCTTGGGCGCAGTCCCCTGCTGCGGCGCCGGGTTGCCCGGCGTGGACCCTTCGGCTTTGGATGCCATGACAAACTCCTCGCGGGAAAGTTTGCATCAGGTCAGGCATCAGGGCAAGCCGGCCTGCCCATCCCCCCGCACCAGCAGATCCAGCATCCCCGAGATGTCCTCGATCTCTTCCGCGATCACATGGGTCACCGAATGGGCCCGCTGCATCCGTCCGGTGACGCGCAAGAGCCGTCCCGAGATCACCGCCCGGCGGAACCGTTCGTAGATCTTGCGCCAGACGATTACGTTCACGATGCCGGTCTCGTCCTCGAGCGTGACAAAGATCACCCCCTTGGCCGTCCCCGGCCTCTGCCGCAGGATCACCAGCCCCGCGACCATCACCCGCGCGCCCTCGGGCGGCTCCTGCAGCCGGTTGGCGGGCAGGCAGGCGGGCGGGCGCGGCCAGTCCTGGCCTGAAACCGTGGGGGATGCCGGGGCAACGATCATGAGAACAAAAATAGAACATACGCTACGAATGTCCAGACGCGCCACGACGAGTCGCAAATGAGGGTGGAAACGCCTAGATGGCTTGATTAGGAAGATGCGAAACATCGCAAGAGGAAGACGCGAGCAATGGCAAAAATCACTTACATCGAGCACGGTGGCACCGAGCACACCGTCGAAGTCGCCAACGGCCTGACCGTGATGGAAGGCGCCCGCGACAACAACATCCCCGGCATCGAAGCCGATTGCGGCGGGGCCTGCGCCTGCTCGACCTGCCATGTCTATGTCCACCCCGACTGGGTCGAGAAGCTGCCCGCCAAGGACGACATGGAAGAGGACATGCTGGATTTCGCCTACGAGCCCGACCCGGCCCGTTCGCGCCTGACCTGCCAGATCAAGGTGACGGACGAACTGGACGGGCTGATCGTGCAGATGCCGGAAAAGCAGATCTGATGCGACGGCGCATGTCCCGCTCGTCCGGCGGCATGCGTTGCGGCTTCAAAGCGCCGCGTCTGGCGGTGCGCTTTTGGCCGTGCCGCGTGCGCGGCGCGCTGATGGCTGCATGCCTGTGGCTGGTGGGTCCTGACTTGGCCGCCGAAACCATAGCGACCGCCCACTACACCGACCCGACCACCCGCTATCCACACGGCGTTCTGGGTGACCGGATCGAATGGGGGACGCTTGAACTCAGGCTTTCGGACGGCGTGCACCGCACCTTCACCTTGCCCGATCATCTCGTCTTCGAAGACCTCGCGCCCCGGGTGGTCGACGTCACGGGCGACGGTCTTCCGGAAGTCATTACGGTGGAGAGTGACGCGCAGCACGGCGCGCGCCTTGCCATCTACGGCCCGCACGGCCGCATGGCGGCGACACCGCATATCGGCACCCGTTTCCGCTGGCTGGCCCCGGTCAGCGCAGCTGACCTCGACGGCGACGGACATGTCGAAATCGCCTATGTCGATCGCCCCCACTTGGCCAAAATCCTACGCATCTGGCGCTTTGCCGACGGCCAACTGACGGAAATCGCCGCGCTCCGCGGCCTGACCAACCACCGGATCGGCGAGGATTTCATCTCGGGCGGCCTTCGCACCTGCAACGAACGGCCCGAGCTGATCGTCGCCAGCGCCGACTGGCGACGGATCATCGCCGTTCACCACGAAGACGGCTGGCGCACCAGAGACCTCGGCCCGCTGACCGACAACAAAGCCATGGCGCGCGCGCTCACTTGCTGACCGCACGCTTCATCTGGCCTCAAATATCTTGGGGGTGAGGCCGCAGGCCGCGGGGGCAAAGCCCCCTTTCCCTGCAGGCATTCAAACGGTCAAAGCGCCCGCCACCCGATATCGCGCCGATAGAAGCCGCCCGGCCAATCGATGGCCTCGACCATTGCGTAAGCGTTGTCACGCGCCTCCTGCAATGTTGCTCCACGCGCCGTCACGTTCAAAACCCGGCCCCCTGAGGCCACAATCTGTCCGTCCTGCGCCTTGGTACCCGCATGAAAAACCATATGGCTGCCGTCCTCGGGCAAGTCATCCAGCCCGTTGATCACGCTGCCTTTTTCATATTCCCCAGGATAGCCCTGCGCGGCCATCACCACGGTCAAAGCGTGATCGTCGGCCCAGTTGACCCGCGCCTCGTCCAGCCGTCCCTCGGCCGCCGCATGCATCAGGTCCAGCGCCTGCGCCCCCAGACGCATCATCAGAACCTGACATTCCGGGTCGCCAAAGCGCACGTTGTATTCCACCAGCCTCGGTTGCCCTTCCTTGATCATCAGACCGGCATACAGCACGCCCTGAAACGGCGTGCCGCGCCGGGCCATCTCGGCCATCGTCGGGCGCACGATCTGTTCCATCGCACGCTCCTCGACCTCGGGGCTCAGAACCGGTGCCGGAGAATAGGCTCCCATGCCGCCGGTGTTCAGGCCGGTATCGCCCTCGCCCACGCGCTTGTGGTCCTGCGCGGTGCCGACCGACAGGATGTTCGCGCCGTCGCACAGCACGAACAGAGAGGCCTCTTCGCCGTCCATGAACTCCTCGATCACCACTTCGGCCCCGGCCCCGCCGAACGCGCCGCCGAACATGTCGTCCACAGCCTCCAGCGCAGTCGCCTCGTCCATCGCCACAATCACGCCCTTGCCCGCGGCCAGACCATCGGCCTTGACCACGATCGGCGCGCCCTGCTGGCGGATATAGGCCTTGGCCGGCTCGGCCTCGGTGAACCGGGCATAGGCGGCGGTGGGCGCACCGGCCGCATCGCAGATCTCCTTGGTAAAGCTTTTTGAGGCCTCCAGCCGCGCCGCTTCGGCCGAGGGGCCGAACACCAGAATGCCCGCCTCGCGCAGCCGGTCGGCAACCCCGGCGGCCAAGGGCGCCTCGGGGCCGACAATCACGAAATCGATGGCGTTTTCCTCGGCGAAACTGACCACCGCGCCGCCATTCTCGATATCTAGTGCCGCACAATCGGCGATCTGCGCGATCCCGGCATTGCCCGGCGCCACGATCAGGCGGTCGCATTTGGGGTTCTGCATCACCGCCCAGGCCAGACTGTGTTCGCGCCCGCCGCTGCCGAGAATGAGGATGTTCATGAAAGTCTCCGATCTGCTTGGCCTTGCCTGCGCGGCGTTCTAAGCTGCGCGGGCAATCGAAACAAGGCGCTGAAATGTCCGACCTGCTTGACGATCCGATTCCCGGCCAGAATACCCCCGAATACACCGTGTCCGAGATCTCGGGCGAGGTGAAACGCACGCTGGAAGGCACTTTCGGGCGAATCCGCGTGCGCGGCGAGGTCGGGCGCGTATTCAAGGCGCGCTCGGGGCACCTGTATTACGACGTCAAGGATGACCGCAACGTGCTGGCCTGCACCACGTGGAAAGGCCAGATCTCCGGCCTAGCGGTGATCCCCGAGGAAGGGCTCGAGGTCGTGGTCACGGGCCGCCTCACTGCATTCGGCGCGCAGTCGAAATACAACATGAACGTCGACGAGGTCGTCGTGGCCGGTCAGGGCGCGCTGATGGCCTTGCTGGAAAAGCGCAAGAAACAGCTGGAATCCGAAGGGCTGTTTGCGCCCGAGCGCAAGAAACCCCTGCCCTTCCTGCCACAGATCATCGGCGTCGTCACCTCGCCCTCGGGCGCGGTGATCCGCGACATCCTGCACCGCCTACGTGACCGTTTCCCGCGCAAGGTGCTGATCTGGCCCGTGGCCGTGCAGGGCGCCAACTGCGCGACCGAGGTCGCCAACGCAATTCAAGGCTTCAACCGCCTGACGCCCGGTGGCGCGCTGCCGCGGCCCGACCTGATCATCGTCGCCCGTGGCGGCGGCTCGATCGAGGATCTGTGGGGTTTCAACGAAGAAATCGTGGCCCGTGCCGCCGCCGCGTCCGAGATCCCGTTGATCTCGGCCGTTGGGCACGAAACCGACACCACGCTAATCGACTATGTCTCGGACCGCCGCGCGCCCACGCCCACAGCCGCCGCCGAACTGGCCGTGCCCGTGCGGATGGAACTGCTGGCCTGGACCGGCGAACAGGGCGCCCGCCTATCCCGCGCGGCCACCGACGCTGTGCAGCGCCGCGCCCAACGCCTTCGCGATCTGTCGCGCGCACTGCCGCGCCCCGAAACTCTGCTGGATGGTCCGCGCCAACGGCTGGACCTGATTGCCGATCGTCTGGCTCCAGCGTTGCAACGCGGCGTGCAGAACCGCCGCCTGCAAGTGGTGGAACTGTCGGGGCACCTGCGCCCGTCAACGCTGCGCAGCCTCGTGGCCGCGCGGCGGGACACGCTGCGCAACCTGTCCTCGCGCCTGTCGATCCGCCCGATCCAGCGCGAAATCCAGCAGCAGCGCGACCGGGTCAACCAGCTGGCCCAGCGCATGACGGCCGCGCAGACTCTGCGGATGGACCGGCTTCGCCAACAACTGGATGCGACCGACCGACTTAGGGAAACGCTCAGCTACAAGGCCACACTTCAACGCGGCTATGCCGTGGTGCATGCCGAAAGCGGCGTGGTCACCACAAAGGCAATGGCCAGCAAGCACGCCACTCTGACTATTGAGTTCGCGGATGGAAAGTTGAAGGCAGCACCGCTGTCCGGAACGGCCTCAGCCGCGAAGAAACCATCCAAGCCACCAGCCCCGGATCAAGGGTCGCTGTTCTAGAAACCCGAGCGATCAAACCCCGACATCCGGGCCATAACAGATCATCTCTTCGTCGATGTCGCCCGCTTCATACAACTCGGTTGCCTCGGGGTCGCCTTCGAACTGAGCGACCAGCCCGCCCCCCGATTGCCTAAAGACCCAGCATTGCGGGTCCGGGCGATCTTCGTAGACAAAACAGATCTGGCCGTCCTGTTCATACCAGACGCCCTGTTTGCAGTCGCCATCCAGAAATGACCAGATCACCCGCCGGTCCGGCAGGTACCGCTCGACCCCGTAGGCAACGCCGTCGAACCCGTAAAACAGGGTCTTGCCCCGGGTGTAGGCATCGAATTCGGCGCCCGACAAGGACTGGGCCACCACCGGTGGGGCCAGCACGGAAAACAGAATCGCCGCTCGCGTGAACATGGGGGTATCTTGGCAGATGCCGCCGCCCTGTGCCATCGCCCGTTTGGCCGCCGCATGCCATGCCCCCACGTTACGGGTTGAGGATTTGCCCCGCTTGCGGCGAAACTTTCCGGCGCAGGCGGAAACCGGAGGCCAAAGATGACCATTCTCGTACTCGCAGCGCTGGCCTGTGCCCTGGCCTACCTGGCCTTGACGGCTCGTCCGGCCAGTCTGCTACGCACGGCGCTGAAAACCGCCAGCGTCGCCCTGCTGGCCGTCGAGGCCGCAGTGCAGTCCGGCCCTCTGCTTCTGGTCCTCGCGCTTTCTCTCTGCGCCTTTGGAGACGCGCTTCTGTCGCACGAGACAGAAGGCGCATTCATGGCCGGCATCGGGGCGTTCGCCGCCGGGCATCTGGTTTACATCGCTCTGTTCTTGACCCATCCGGCAAGCGACACCGCGCTGATCTTGGACAAACCCGGATACGCCTGGACGCTGGTCGTTCTGGGAATCGTGATGGCCACGCTGCTAGCCACTCGGGCCGGGGATCTGCGCGGACCGGTCCTTGCCTATATCCCGATCATTCTGGGCATGGGCATCACTGTTCTGACCCTGCACGAGGCCGGGGCGCTGCGCTGGGCTTTGCCAGCCGCGATGGCCTTCATCGCCTCGGACCTGATCCTGGCAACCGAAAGGTTCCTGCTGCCGCCTAGCCACCCGGCCCTGCGGCTGACGCCCTATCTGGTTTGGCCGCTCTACTGGGGCGCACAGTTCGGCTTTTTCCTGGCCTTCACCTGACCCTTTGCAACTGCCGCCATTCCGCATTAGGTGAAGAGAACACCTGCGGAGACCACTATGGCGTTTTTTACCAAGCTCAAGGACCGGCTGTTCAAATCCTCGTCCCGCCTCGAACAGGGGCTTGAGGCAATCGTCGAGGACGGCGGCGAAGAAACCACCGCCCCCGATCCGATGATCCCCCAGCCCGAGCCCGAGCCGCAACCCGTCCCGGAAATCCCCGAACCCGCACCCACACCGCAGCCGGTCGAGACACCGTCGCCCGAGCCGGCCGATCCGACGCCCGCCCCGCCGCCGCCGGAATTGCCGGAACAGGCGCAATCCAAAGGCCTGATCGGGCGTCTGTTCGGTCGCGGCGATGCCGGGCCGGTGGTCCGCCGCACGCTGGACGACGACATGCTCGAACAGCTCGAGGAACTGCTGATCGCCTCGGACATGGGCGTCGACACCGCCCTGCGCGTCACCGCCAACATGGCCGAGGGGCGCTATGGCAAGAAACTCTCGACGCAGGAAATCAAGCAACTGCTGGCGCAGGAAATCGCCCGCGTGATGGAGCCGGTCGCCAAACCGATGCCGATCTACCCCAAGCGCCCGCAGGTGGTGCTGGTGGTGGGCGTCAACGGGTCTGGCAAGACCACGACGATCGGAAAGCTGGCCAGCCAGTTCAAGGCCGCCGGCAAAAAGGTGGTCATCGCCGCCGGCGACACCTTCCGCGCCGCCGCCGTGGAACAGCTGCAGGTCTGGGGCGATCGCGCCGGTGTACCGGTCCTGACCGCGCCCGAAGGCTCCGACCCCGCCTCGCTCGCCTTCGACGCCCTGACCAAGGCGCAGGCAGACGGCGCCGACCTGCTGATGATCGACACAGCCGGCCGCCTGCAGAACCGCGCCGATCTGATGGAGGAACTGGCCAAGATCGTCCGCGTCATCCGCAAGATCGACGAGACGGCGCCCCACAACACGCTCCTGGTGCTCGACGCTACTACCGGTCAGAACGCGCTCAGCCAGGTGGAAACCTTCCGCAAGCTGGCCGATGTCTCGGGCCTGGTGATGACCAAGCTCGACGGCACCGCCAAGGGCGGCGTGTTGGTGGCGCTGGCCGACAAGTTCGGCCTGCCGATCCACGCCATCGGCGTCGGCGAACAGATCGACGATCTGGCCCCCTTCGACCCCGAGGAATTCGCCGCCGCCCTGACCGGACTCGCCCCCAACTGACCTTCATCTGGCCCCAAATATCCTCGGGGGTCTGGGGGTGGAAAACCCCCAGCCTCTCCACCAGCGAAAGACCCGCAGCGTGAGCGACTGGCTGATCTCCCTCGAAGGCACCGAGGCCGGACACAGGCTGGCCCTTGGCCTCGCCCTTATGGCGGCCTTCCTACACGCGGTTTTCGGCGCGCTGCAGAAGGGTCGGCATGACCCCTGGCTGTCGCGCGGGGCGATCGACGCCTGCTATTGCCTGATGGCCGCGCCCATTGCGTTCTTCGTCGTGCCCTGGCCCGAACCTTTCATGTGGCCGATATTTGCCGTGGTCTGGCTGATCCATGTCGCCTACAAGACGCTGCAGGCGATGGCCTATACCAAGGGGTCCTACACCGTGGTCTACCCGGTGGTGCGCGGCACCGGCCCGCTGTTCACCGTCATCGGTGCCTATCTGCTGTTCAACGAAACCTTCTCGCCCACCCAATGGCTGGGCGTTGCCGTGTTGCTGACCGGTATCTTTGGATTGGCTGCCTACAATTTCCGCTTTCTGGAAACCAACCGCGAGACTTTGGGCATCGCATTGGCCCTTGCGGTTGCAACCGGCCTCTTCGTGGCGCTCTACACCACCTATGACGCCTACGGCATCCGCGCCACGGCTGATCCGTTCACCTTTCTGGCCTGGTTCTTCATGATCGACGGGGCGACAATGCCGATCTACGCCTTCCTGCGCTGGCGGGCGATGATTCACCGCCCGGCGATCGGGCCGTTGATGCTGCGGGGGCTTGCAGGCGGGCTGATCGCCCCCATGTCTTTCGGAGCAATCATGCTGGCCACCCGGCTGGACAAGGTCGGCGAAGCCGCGGTGCTGCGCGAAACCTCGACCGTCTTTGCCGCGCTGATCGGCTGGCTGGCCCTGAAAGAGACCGTGGGGCCTCGGCGCATAATCCTGATGGCATTGATTGCATTGGGCGCGGTAATAGTTGAAATGGGCGGGTGAACAGCAGGACGACAGGCATGGCAGACAAGAAAGAGATCAATCCGTTTCTGAAACAGGTGCTGGAACTGGGACCACCGCTGGCCTTCTTCTTCATCTACCTGCGCCTGCGCGACGACAGCTTTCTGATCGGTGGCACGGAATATTCCGGCTTCATCGTGGCCACCATCATCTTCGTTCCGCTGATGTTGGGGGCGATGGGTATCCTGTGGTACCTGACCGGCAAACTCAGCCGGATGCAGATCTTCACCGCCATCATGGTCATCTTTTTCGGCGGCCTGACCGCCTGGTTCAACGACGAGCGGTTCTTCAAGATGAAAACCACGTTGGTCTACGGATTCTTCTCGCTGACGCTGGGCATCGGTCTGCTGCAAGGGAAATCCTACCTCGCCTATGTGCTGGACGAGATGCTGCCCATGCGCCACGAGGGCTGGATGATCCTGACCCGCCGCCTGTGCGCCTGTTTCGCCGTGCTGGCCGTGGCCAATGAACTGGTCTGGCGCACCCTGTCCACCGATCTGTGGGTCAAGATCGAAACCTTTGGCTTCCCGATCGCCTTGATGGGGTTCCTGATGCTGCAATTCAGCATCCTGCAAAGCTACATGGACGACCCGGACCAGAACTAAGACACCGACCGGCGGGCCCAACATCGGTAGAAAACCTCACAAAATCCTTGGCTTGACGCGCAAGCTGTGGAAAGCTGACACACCACCACCCACCAAGTTCCCGGCCGAGGCCTCGTGTCGTCCATGACAGCATTTCCCAACAGCGGGTTTCTTTCCGAAGCGTCAGAACGGTTGCGCGTCATGCTGTCCAACCTCGCAACCCCCGTATCCCTGTCGCAGGGAGAGGTTCTGTTTGAACAGGGCGACGAGGGCGATGCGCTCTATGCCCTGATGGAAGGCATGCTCGAGGTTTCCTTCCTGGCCATGAGCGGGCGCAAGCTGGCGCTCAGCCTGATGCGGCCGGGCGAGGTGTTTGGCGAGATTGCCCTGTTCGACAGCGGCCCCCGCACCGCCACCATCACGGCGGCCGAGCCGTCGCAGGTGCTGCGCGTGCGCCGCAATGACGTGATGAACCAGATCCGTGCACACCCGGACCTTGCGGTGGATATGATCCGGCTGGCCGGGCTGCGAATGCGCTGGATGGGGGTACAGTTGAATGAGCAGGTCTTCCTGCCCATGCCCGTGCGCCTTGCGCGCAAGCTGTTGCACCTTGCAAACCAGCAAGAGGTACCCAGCGCCCGAATTGCCCTGTCGCAGAGCGAACTGGCCGAATTCGTCGGTGCCACACGCGAGGCCGTGTCCAAGACCATCGCCACCTGGAAACGCAGCAAAGTGGTCGAAGCAACGCGCGGGGGGGTACAAATTCATGATTTCGATGCCCTGCGCCAGCTTGCGGAATCCGATCTGATCTGAGGTTTCGGAAAACCACGGCCGATGTGATCCGCTTCACATACAGGGCACGGACAATACATTACACCGATAGACGTTACCGTAGGGGGCCAGCGTATCATCCCCGATATCTGTCCACTGGCCTCTCCCTGCACCAGAGCCATGTGCCTCCCCGGCATGTGGCTCTTTTGCGTTCGGGACCGAAATTAAAATGGCCGGAGCGTGAAGCCCCGGCCATACCGTCCATTCTTGGAGCGCCTACTCCTCGAGGCTCAGCGCCACGAACCGTGGGTCGCCGCCGCGCCGCACCAGCAGCAACAGCGACTTGCGCCCGGCCTCGCGGGCCTCGTCCATGCGGGCCTCGAACTCGGCAATGGTGCTGACCTTCTGCTGGCCCGCCTCGGTGATGATGTCACCGGCCCGCAGGCCCTTGTCAAAGGCCTCGGACGCCTCGTCGACATCCATGACCACAAGGCCCTCGCCACCCGCATCCAGCCCCAGATCCTCGCGCAGCGCATCCGTAAGCGGTGCGATCGTCAGGCCCAGAACAGTGGCGTCCTCCTCGACCGGCGCCTGAGAATCTTCAGCTACGCCCTGTTCGGACCGCTCGGCGTCTTCGCGGCGGCCCAGCGTGACCACCACGGTCTTGGTCGCCCCGTCGCGCATCACCACGACGCGCACCGCCTTGCCGACCGGGGTTTCGCCGACCTGGCGCACCAATGCGCGCGTATCCTGCACTTCGACCCCGTCAAAGCTCAGGATCACGTCACCCGGTAGCAGGCCCGCCTCTTTCGCGGGGCCGTCCGGCACATCGCTGATCAGCGCCCCGCCGGGCTTGTCCAGCCCCATCGCCTCGGCCATGTCCTCGGTCACGTCCTGGATGCGCACACCCAGCCAACCGCGACGGGTTTCGCCGAACTCGCGCAGTTGGTCGACCACCTTGACCACGACGTTCGATGCCATCGAAAAACCGATGCCAATCGAGCCGCCATTGGGCGACAGGATCGCGGTGTTCACGCCGATCACCTGACCGTCCATGTTGAACAGCGGCCCGCCCGAGTTGCCTCGGTTGATCGCCGCATCGGTCTGGATGTAGTCGTCATAGCTGCCGCTGAGTTCACGGTTGCGCGCTGACACGATACCGGCCGAGACCGAAAATCCCTGCCCCAGCGGGTTTCCCATCGCGATGACCCAATCGCCGACACGTGCCGTATCGCTGTCACCGAAGGTGACGTACTTCAGCGGCCCCGAAGCCTCGACCTTGAGCACAGCGATATCGGTTTTTTCGTCGGTGCCGATCACCTTGGCCGGCAGCTCTTTCTTTGGCTGTCCGTCACCCGGGAAGAATTCGATCAGGATTTCATCGGCCTCGGCGATGACGTGGTTGTTGGTGACGATAAATCCATCCTCGGAAATCACGAAGCCCGAGCCCAGCGCGTTGCTGCGGCGGGGACGGTTTTCCTCGCCGCCATTGCGGTCCTGGAATTCGCGAAAGAAATCCTCGAACGGAGAGCCTTCGGGTACGATGCCGCGCGGACCGGCCTGCCCCTCGATCAGGGTTGTGGTGGTGATGTTGACCACCGCGGGGCTGATCCTGTCGACCAGAGGCGCCAGGCTTTCGGGCCGGGCCTGCGCGGCCACGGTCTGGGCCAGCACCAGGATCGCGGTGGCAAAAGACAGCCACATCAACCGCATCATCGTTACCATATCGTCCCGGCGGACGGCCACACTGCGTGCTAATGCCTGCACTTGGTCTCTCCTTGTCGACAATCGCCATCAGGACCGCCTTGGCGCGCCCTGTTTGCAAACAATGTAGTCAGTTTGCACCGCCCCGCAACTCGGTAAGCACAGGAATTCACCTGCGCGTGACCGCGGCGGGTCAAAACCCCGCCTGATACGCGGCCCAGAGCAGAATGAAACCGCTGACCACGCACAGCAACCCTACCAGCCGCCGCGCCGGTTCGGGCAGACTGCGCAGCGCTTCGAGCATTCGCACCACAAGCGAAGGGGCCAGCGCATAGGCCAGCCCCTCGACAATCAACACCAGCCCGAAGGCCAGCAAGACCATGCCCATCACTCGGCCGCCGTTCCACGGCGCCCGGTCGGCGATCCGAGATAGTTGAAGAACTCGGAATCCGGGCTGAGAACCAACGAGCTGTTGCCGCCCTTCAAGGCGTTCTCGTAAGCCGTCAGGGACCGGTAGAACTCGAAGAACTCCGGGTCCTTGCCATAAGCTTCGGCAAAAATTGCGTTGCGCTGCGCATCGGCCTCACCGCGGACGATCTCGGCCTCGCGGCGTGCTTCTGACACCAGCTCGACCACGGTCCGATCGGCCTGAGCGCGGATCCGCTGTGCGGCTTCCTCACCACGGGCCACTTCGTCGGCCGCCTCGCGTTCCCGCTCGGCGCGCATCCGGGCGAAAGTCGCCTCGAGGTTGGCCTGCGGCAGGTCGGTGCGTTTCAGGCGCACGTCGATCACCTCGAGGCCCAGATCGCGGGCCTCGGCGATCGCGCCGTTGCGGATGCGCAGCATCAGCGCCGCCCGGTCCGAGCTAAGGATGTCATTCGAGCTGACCGAACCCAGAACCTCGCGGGTTTTGGCGCGCAGGATCGAGTCCAGACGCTGCTCGGCAGTGTCGATGCCACCGGCACCCACGGCCTCGCGGAACTGGCGCACATCGGCGATCCGATAGCGCGCGAAGGCGTCGACCACCAAGCGGCGGTCATCCAGCGGCGTGACTTCCAGCGGCCCGACCTCGCGGCTGAGGATACGGTCGTCATAGCGCACGACCTCCTGGATGATCGGAATCTTAAAGGCCAGGCCCGGCTCTTCCTTGACGTCGACCACCCGGCCGAATTGCAGAACCAGCGCCTTTTCGCGCTCGTCCACAATGAAGATCGCCGACAGGGCGATCACCAGAACCACGAAAATGGCCGGCAGGAGAAAGGATGATTTACGCATGTCTTAATTCCCCTCGCCCGAATTGCGGCGCAGTTCGTTCAGCGGCAGATAGGGCACGACGCCCTGCCCCTGTCCGGTCGCGCTTTCGTCCAGGATGATCTTGTCCACGTCGCCCAGAACCTGCTCCATCCGTTCCAGGTACAGACGTTTGCGAGTCACGTCCGGCGCCTTGGAATATTCTTCCAGAACCGCGCTGAATCGGCTGGCCTCACCCTGGGCTTCGTTCACGACCTGGGCGCGATAGGCCTCGGCCTCTTCCAGCACCTGCGCGGCTTCACCGCGCGCACCGGCCAGAACCCGGTTGGCATAGGCATCGGCTTGCTTCTCGAGCCGGTCCCGTTCCTGTCCGGCCGACTGGACCTCTCGGAAGGCGTCCTTGACCGGCTCTGGCGGGTCGGCCCCGTCAAAGTTCACACGGACGATGTTGATGCCCGAATTGTAACTGTCCAGCGTTGACTGGATCAGCTCCTCGAGCCGCTCGGCGATGACCGCACGGTCGCGGTTCAGGATCGGCGCCAGGTCCGACTGCGCGATGATCTCGCGCATGGCCGATTCAGACACCGCACGGATGGTTTCGCGCGGATCGCGGAGGTTGAACAGGAAGTCCGCCGGGTTCGAGATGTTCCAGACCACCTGGAAATCGATGTCGACGATGTTCTCGTCGCCGGTCAGCATCAGCCCTGCATCGGTGCCGCGACCGCCCGAGCCGATGGTCTCGGTCTGTTCGACCTTCACCGGGATGACTTCGGCCGTGACCACGGGCCAGGGGGCAAAGTTCAGACCTTCGGTGCCGATCCCGGAAAAGCGGCCGAACAGCAGTTCAACCGACTGTTCTTCGGGCTTGACCGTATAGGCGCTGGCAAAGCCCCACAGAACCAGGGCGGCAACCCCACCCAGCAGGATCGTGCCCTTGGTGATCGCCGGGCCGCCACCGCCTCCCTGGCCGGACCCGTTGCTGCCGCGACCACCGCCGCCGCGCCCGCCCATAAGCACACGCAGCTGCTCCTGGCCCTTTTTCATCAATTCATCGATTTCGGGGATCTGCGGCCCGTCGCCTTCGGGCGGACGTCGCCCGCCGCCATTGTTTCCCCGGTTTCCTCCGCCACCGGATGAGCCTCCGCCCCCCCAGGGGCCTCCGCTGTTGCCCGCCATGTGTTTCATTTCCCTTGTTTTGGCCCGTGAGCTCACGGGATCACTTGTAACCTGTGTGCGCGCGCTTGCAAATCAAGCGGTACGCACGGGTTGTCGCATGGTTACCAGTTCTTCGGCCATTACTGGATGAACCGCAACCGTGCGATCGAAATCTTCTTTTGTCGCCCCCATCTTGACCGCGATGCCAGCCAACTGGATCATCTCGCCCGCGCCGGGGGCGACGATGTGACACCCCAGCACCTTGCGGGTGGCCTGACTTACGATCAGCTTCATCAACACCCGTTGCGTGCTGCCTGCGAACGCCTTCTGCATCGGTTTGAACGAGGTCGCATAGACCTCGATCGGCTCCTGCTCGGCGGCGGCCTCCTCACTCAGCCCCACGGTGCCCATCTCGGGCTGGGTGAAGATTGCGGTCGGGATCAGTTCATGATCCACCGGGGTGGGGTTGCCCTTGAACACGGTCTCGACAAAGGCCATTCCCTCGCGGATCGCGACCGGCGTCAGGTTCACTCGGTCGGTCACGTCACCGATGGCAAAGATCGAGGGCACCGCCGTTTGGCTGTATTCGTCCACGATGATCTCGCCCTTGCGGCCACGTTCGACGCCCAGACCTTCCAGCCCCAGATCGTCGGCATTGGGCGCCCGGCCCGTGGCGAACATGACCACGTCGAACAGCAGTTCCGACCCGTTGGTCGCCTTGACCCAAATCTTGTCGCCCTGCTTTTTCATCTCGAGCACATTGGTGCCCAGATGCACGTCGACACCGTTCTGGCACATCTCTTCGCAGATCAGCCCGCGCGCCTCGTCATCGAACCCGCGCAGGATCTGCGCCCCGCGATAGAATTGCGTGGTCTTAACGCCCAGGCCGTTCATGATCCCGGCGAACTCGCAGGCGATATAGCCGCCGCCGACGATCAGCATGGTCTCGGGCAGCTTATCCAGATGGAAAATCTCGTTCGAGGTGATCGCCAGTTCCGAACCCGGAAACTCGGGCACCACGGGGCGGCCGCCGGTTGCGATCAGGATGTGCTTGGCGGTCTTGCGGGTGCCATCGGCCAGTTCGACCGTGTGCGGATCGACCAGTTTCGCGCGCTGGTCAAAGGTTTCGACGCCGTTGTTCTTGAGGATATTGCGATAGATCCCTTCAAGCCGGTCCAGCTCGGCATGCAGCTTGCCGCGGAACTGCTGCCAGTCGAAAGCGCCCGACTGGATGTCCCAGCCATAGGCACGAGCGTCTTCGACCATGCCCGAATATTCGCTGGCAAACACCATCAGTTTTTTGGGCACACAGCCCCGGATCACGCAGGTTCCGCCATACCGGTCCTCTTCGGCCAGCGCGACCTTGGCGCCGGTTTCACCCGCCGCCACCCGCGCCGCGCGGACCCCGCCCGAGCCGCCGCCGATGACGAATAGATCATAGTCAAAGCTCATGCCGCGTTCCTTCTGTCAGCCTGCCTCGAAGTGTCTTGGATATGTGGGGGCGCAGCACAACCTGCCAAGCCCCGGGCATTGATACCACACGGGCGCGTGAACGCCCCGGTCAGTCGGCCAGGTCCGAGAACAGGTTGTCGTCGCCCTCGCCCAGACGATCCAGCTGGATCGTGCCTTCGTTGATGTCGCGCAGCTCGACCCGGCCATCGCCGAACCCGATCACCACCTTGTCGCAGATGTCGATGAACAACCCGTTTTCCACCACGCCGGGGATCTGGTTCAGGGCCAGCGCCAATTGCCGCGGGTTGCCGATACGCTGCAGGTGCAGGTCCAGGATGTGGTTGCCCTCGTCGGTGACGGTCGGGGCCTCGCCGTTCATCCGCAACGTAGCCGACGTGCCCAGAACGTCCATCGAATCCAGCAGTTCCTCGACCAGCGTCCGCGTGGTCTGCCAGCCAAAGGGAATCACCTCGATCGGCAGGGGAAAGGCGCCCAGAGTCTCGACCTCTTTGCCGGCATCGGCGATCACCACCATCAGGTCGCTGGCCGTGGCCACGATCTTTTCCTGCAGCAAGGCCGCGCCGCCGCCCTTGATCAGGTTCAACTCGCCGTCGAATTCGTCGGCCCCGTCGATGGTCAGGTCCAGCCACCCGGCCTGATCCAGCGATACCACCTCGATGCCCACCTCGCGCGCCAGCTGCGCCGTTGCGGTCGAGGTCGGAACGCCCCTGATCTTCAGGCCCTCGTTCTTCACGCGCTCGCCCAGTCGGCGCACCAACCAGGCCGCCGTCGACCCGGTGCCCAGCCCCACGCGCATTCCGTCCTCGACCATCTCGGCCGCCCGATAGGCGGCGACGCGCTTGGCAGTGTCGATCGGTGACAGTTTCTGGGTCATTGCAACCTCGCAAAGTTCAAAATTCGACCCCTTATAGGCAATCCCTGCTGCGGGTGCGAGGGGGAAGGGCGCGGTTTCCTTCGTCTGCACAAGAATTTCGGCTACGATGGTCCGAAGGGGGCACCATGCTGAAATTCGGAAAATCCACGGCGCAACTGCTGGACATGGCCTATCAGGGCGCGGATGTATCGCGCCGCCGTCGCGCCAATTTCGACGCCCTCGCCCCCGCCCCGAGTGAGGCGATCCTGGATCTTGGCTGCGGTACCGGCCTGCTGACCGCCGAACTGGCCCGTGCGGTGGGGCCACAGGGGCAGGTTACCGGCCTCGACACCAGCCCGGACATGCTGGCCGCCGCGCGCAGCCGATGCAGCGCGTTTGATCACGTTGACCTGGTCGAGGGCTCGGCCTTTGACATGCCGATCCACAACCAGCATTTCGACAAGGCCGTGTCCGTACAGGTCTTCGAATATTTCGCCGACCCGGCGCCTGCGCTGAGCGAACTCAACCGCGTCCTGCGTCCGGGCGGGCGTCTGGTGATCGGCGACACGCACTGGGACAGTTTGACATGGCACAGCGACCACCCTGAACGCATGCGCCGCATCTGCGAAATCTGGGACGCCCACCTGGCCGACCGCTGCGTTCCGGCCGCGCTGCCCGCGGCCCTGCGGGGCTGCGGGTTTCAACCGGACCAGGTGAATCCGGTGACGTTCTGCGACACCACCCTGCGCCCCGACGGACTAGCCCTGATGATGATTCGGCTGATGCAGGACTTTGCCATCCAGTCTGGCGAAATCCTCGAGGCCGAGGCAACGGCCTGGGCCGACGAGCAAAACGCCCTTGCCGACGCGGGCCGGTTTTTCATGTCGATCACCCATTTCGTCTGGGTGGCGCACAAAAGCCGATCCTTGCCATTGACGATTTGATGTGTCGGAAATACGCGTTTCCTATCGGAAACGTCGCAATCGTATGTTCGCGCAACAGGCGGGCTGGATATTTTGGCTCCATGACTGAACGGTATGCCCTGCACTACGCCCCCGACAACGCCGCGCTGGTGATCCGGCTGGCGCTGGAAGAGATGGGCCTGCCCTACCGCACGGAACTGGTCGACCGCGCCCACAATGCGCAGGACAGCGCCGCCTGTCGCGCGCTCAATCCCAACGGGCTGATACGGGTTCTGGGAACCCCGCAGTGCCCGATCTTTGGAACCGCCGCGATCACGGCCGAAGGGCTGGGCACCGCACCGTTTACCGCACCCACCTATGCAAAGCCTCCAGAAGGGTCTGCCACCTGATGTTTCTTTCCGTCTTCGACATGTTCAAAGTGGGCATCGGCCCGTCCTCGTCCCACACGATGGGACCCATGGTGGCTGCCGCCCGGTTCCTGGATCTGATGCGCGCCTCGCCGTTCGAATTCGCGGGGCTGCGCGCCTCGCTGCACGGATCGCTGGCCTTTACCGGGGTCGGCCACGCCACCGACCGGGCCACGATCCTGGGCCTGGCCGGGTTCACCCCCGACACCTATGACCATGACAAGGCCGAGGCGACCCTGGCCGCCATCGCCGACGCCCGCAGCGTTTCGCCCGAGGGCCTGCCCACGCTGCGCTTCGACCCCAAGGCGGACCTGATCTTTGACTATGACAACGCGCTGCCGGGCCACGCCAACGGCATGATCCTGATGGCCACCGACGCGCAGGGCGACGTGATCCTGCGGCAGGTCTATTACTCGGTCGGCGGCGGCTTTGTCCTGACCGAAGAGGAACTGGCCGAAGGCAAGGACACCAACGATGGTCCCCCCGTGCCCTACCCGTTCAAGACCGCAGCCGAGATGCTGGAGATGGCCCGCGCAAGCGGCAAGTCCATCGCCGAAATGAAACGCGCCAACGAGATCGCGCGCGGCTGCGCCGACAGTTTCGCCAAGGGCACCGCCCGCCTGTGGGAGGTGATGAACGCCTGCATCGAGCGCGGGCTGAGCACCGACGGCATCCTGCCCGGCGGCCTTAAGGTACGGCGCCGCGCCAAGGCGATCCACGATGCGCTGATGGCCGAACGGGGCATGAACCTGAATGCGCCGCACACGATCAACGACTGGATGAGCGTCTATGCGATGGCGGTGAACGAGGAAAACGCTGCTGGCGGTCAGGTCGTCACCGCCCCCACCAACGGCGCGGCGGGCGTGCTGCCGGCGGTGCTGCGCTATTACCTCGACCACGTTCCCGGCGCATCGGAAAGCCATATCGAGGATTTCCTGTTGACCGCCGCCGCCATTGGCGGGCTGGTGAAGTACAACGCCTCGATCTCGGGCGCCGAGGCCGGGTGTCAGGCCGAAGTGGGCAGCGCGGCCGCGATGGCCGCGGCGGGCCTCTGCGCAGTGATGGGCGGCACGCCCGAACAGGTGGAAAATGCCGCCGAGATCGCGCTGGAGCATCATCTGGGCATGACCTGCGACCCGGTCGCCGGGCTGGTGCAGGTTCCCTGCATTGAGCGCAACGGGCTGGGCGCGATCAAAGCGGTTTCGGCGGCGTCGCTGGCCCTGCGCGGGGACGGGCAGCATTTCGTGCCGCTGGACGCGGTGATCGAGACCATGCGCCAGACCGGCCATGACATGCACGAGAAGTACAAGGAAACCTCGCTGGGCGGTCTGGCCGTCAACGTGCCGAACTGCTGAGACGCATTAGGCCTTTCACCGGCCCGCCGCTTGACCTAGCGTGCGGGCCATGACCCAGGATCGCCCCGTCTTCGGCATCTTCCTGATGCTTGGTTTCTGCGTGCTGGCCCCGCTGGGCGACGCGCTGGCCAAGCTGTTGGGCGAGACCATGCCGCTGGGCCTGCTGGTCCTGGCGCGTTTCGCGGTGCAGGCTGCGCTCCTGATCCCTCTGGTGGCACTGACCGGCCGACCGTGGCGGATGCGCGGGCGCGTCCTGCGGCTGACCGCGCTGCGCACGCTGCTGCATATCATCGGCATCAGCGCGATGTTCAGCGCGCTGCAATTCCTGCCGCTGGCCGATGCGGTGGCCATCGCCTTCGTCATGCCGTTCATCATGCTGCTGCTGGGGCGCTACGTTCTGGGCGAAGAGGTCGGCCCCCGCCGCCTGATCGCCTGCATCATCGGCTTTGCCGGCACCCTGCTGGTGATCCAGCCCAGCTTTGCCCAAGTGGGCGTCCCCGCATTGCTGCCGTTGATCGTTGCGGTGGTTTTCGCCCTGTTCATGCTGGTCACGCGGCAGATCGCCAAAGAGACCGATCCGATCGCCCTGCAGGCGGTATCGGGTCTGATGGCAACGCTGTTGCTGCTGCCTGTCCTTCTGATCGGCGCATCCGCAGACCTGCCTGCCCTGACGCTGACTCTGCCGGCCAACGCCCCCTACGGTCTGCTGCTGTCCATAGGGGTATTGGGCACGGTCGCGCACCTGTTGATGACGTGGTCGCTGCGCTATGCGCCGTCGGCCACGCTGGCCCCGATGCAGTATCTGGAAATCCCCGTCGCCACGTTGATCGGCTGGCTGATCTTCCGCGACCTGCCCAACGGTCTTGCCGCCTTGGGGATCGCGATCACCGTGGGTGCCGGCCTCTATGTCATTCTGCGCGAGCGGGCCACCGCCCTGTCTGCCCGGACGCAAACGCCTGCATGACCTGATCCAGCGCGCCGCGCGGAACCATCACGATCAAGCCCGGCCCATCCACCGTGAGCGTGACATCCGACAGCGCCCGGTTCGATGTGCCCACACGCCCGTCGGGTTCCAGCACCAATCCGTCGATGGGCCATTCCAACCCCAAGCTTCGCCCGGTCACCCGCCGGAACGGAAACAATGACACCGTGTCGCCTGGCGGGATCTGCAAGGTGACATGCGGCGGCGCGTGGAACACCACCTCTTGCGACCCAAGAAGGATGCAGGGCCGATCCGGCCAACGCACCATGGTATTGAACACCGCCAGCTGGTGATCCAGCCGCCCGCCCAGGAATCCGACACCCAGCACCACCGGTGCTCGAATATTGCGCAGGGCCTTGTCGAAATCGGTGCTGTCCTGTTCGCGGATCGGAAACAGCCGCTCGGCCGGCACCTGCGCACGATGGCGGCTGGAAAGCGAGTCGAAATCGCCGATCACCGCATCCGGAACGCGCCCCGAATCGATCAAACCCGCCGCGCCCCCATCCGCAGCAACGGCCAGCCTGACGCGGCTCAGCGCCAGATCCAGATCGCCGGGGCCGATTTCTCCGCCACCAAACAGCCCGATTGGCCAATCAGAATGAACAATTTCGCCGTTTTTTCCAAGATTGACCATTTTTCCCGCTTTTGGACACATTCAGACCACAAAATGATAGGTTCATCAGAACAGTTGCTTGAGCCGATTCTGCGCCGCGGTTGCGAGTTTGGCTGTGTTATTGTGTAAAGGACGTGCGTCTGATGGTACAGAACAACAAGGTATTGACCGTTTCCTACGGGACTTTTTCCTGCACGCTGGAAGGGTTCGACGATTCCTTCGAAACGATGAAGGCGATTGCGGAATATTTCCGCGATCTCGCCGCAGAAGATCGCTATTTCGGTTCTGAACCTCCGCAACCCGACGCCGAGATGCTGGCCCGCATCGCGCAACGAGACACCGCGCGCCACGTCGAGGCCCGCCCCGGCGAGAACGGGTTGCTGTTGCGCGCCTCGGATCGCCCCCCTTCGGCCGCACCGCACCCCATGACTGCTGACACCCGGACCCCCTCTATGACCCCTCCCCTGTCTGACCCGCAAGACCCAGCCGCGCGCCCTGCGGCGCCGCCCCCGGCTGCGGACAGCATCGCCGCGAAACTGCAGCGTATCCGCGCGGTGGTTTCCCACGGCGACCACCCCCCCACGCCTTACTCAGAAGAAGATGAGACCGGCTTTCTGGCTGCAACCGAACCCCAGGTCGACGCCATTTCGGCTGCTTTCGAAACGGGCGCCTTGGCCCCGGACGATCTGGAAACGGTGGCCGGTTCGGATCCGGCGGCAGCCAGCCCCCGGCAGCCCGACACCCCGTCCACCGCCGGTGCGGAACCAATCATGGCCCAGCCGGACGACCATGTGGAAAGCGCTGCAGAAACCGGTGCCTCCGTTGAGTTGGTCGATCAGACTGACGTGGAACCCGACCTGCCGCTTCAAGACCTTCAAGACACAGATGCCGACGACGATTTGTCCGTTGAAACGCCCCAGGCCGAGGCGGCAGAGACCGAGGACAACGGGTCTGACGAGATGGCGCCCGCGGCACCTTCCACCCCGATCGAACCGGAAGCAGCGGCCGAAGAAGCCCTGTTCGAGGATATCGAGGACGACGCCCAGCCCGATGTCGACGACATCCTCAACATTCTGGGCGAAGACGACAACTCGGATGACACCAAAGAGGCAACCGGCACCCTGACGGTCGAGGATGAGGAAAACATCCTGCGCGAAATTTCCGCGATCGAGTCCGAAATGGAAGCGCCGGCCGACCACGCGGACGACGACGAACTGGACACGGATGTTCTGCGCCTGCTGCAGAAGGCGGATGCCGAACTGGGTGACCCGGCCACTGCCGACACGCGAGAAACCTATTCGCACCTGCGCACGGCTGTCGCGGCCACCGAAGCCGAGCGCGAGGCGACCGGTGACAATGCGGCTTCCGAGGA
This sequence comes from Ruegeria sp. BHSB172, assembly GCF_059613165.1. Taxonomy (NCBI): domain Bacteria; kingdom Pseudomonadati; phylum Pseudomonadota; class Alphaproteobacteria; order Rhodobacterales; family Roseobacteraceae; genus Ruegeria; species Ruegeria sp. BHSB172. The sequence continues at coordinate 96,365 of NZ_JBXWRZ010000009.1, read as the reverse complement.
CGAAAAATACCGCGGCGATCTGGCCTCGGTCGTCAGCCCGCGCCGCCCCGAGATTCGAGTAACCAGCATGCGCCCGGAATCGGATACGGCCGCCCCCCTCAAGCTGGTGGCCGAGCAGCGGGTCGACAAGGACGCCCCAGAGGCGGGCCCGGTGACCCCGCGCCGCGTGACCGCCGAACCGGCGGACTCGTCACCCGATGAAGGCGGGTTTGCCCGGTTCGCGCAAGAACAGGGCGCACAGTCACTGCCCGAACTGCTCGAGGCCGCGGCCGCCTACCTGTCGTTCATCGAGGGCCAGGAACAGTTCTCGCGCCCTCAGTTGATGAACAAGGTTCGCGCCCTGAAACAAGACGAATTCAACCGCGAGGAAAGCTTGCGGTCGTTCGGCCAGCTGCTGCGCGACGGCAAAATCGAAAAAGCCGGCGGAGGGCGCTTTGCCGCCTCGAACCAGATCGGCTTCCGGCCCGAGGACAAACGCGCCGCGGGCTGACAAGACCCCCACAACTGACCAATCGGGCCGGAGACATTTCTCCGGCCTTTTTTGGTGCGGCTGACATGGGTTCTTTTGGGAAGCCGGTCGCGCCCCGATCACGCGGCTTTGATCAGGGCCAGTGGTGCACTTACTCCTGCTCTTGGTCGGGGTCGGCCTGCCCCACCCCCCTGAACACGAATTTGAACGGAAGCGCCCACAGGATCCCAAGCCCGACATAAACCAAAAGTTCCAGCCAGATCGGAGGACGGTCCAGCCAGTTCAACACGGTGACGACGGCCACGATGTAGAGCGGCAGCCCCACCAGCAGCAGCACCAATGACCACCGCCTGCGCGCCTTGTAGCTGAGACCGGTTTCTTGTTGCCTGCGCATCAGTCTGCAAACGGGTCGGTCACCAGGATGGTGTCGTCCCGCTCCGGGCTGGTGGACAACAAGGCCACCGGGCACTCGATCAGTTCTTCGACCCGACGCACGTATTTGATCGCATTGGCCGGAAGATCCGCCCAACTGCGCGCACCTTCGGTGGACTCGCTCCAGCCCGGCAACTCCTCATAGATCGGCTTGCAGCGCGCCTGCTGCTCGGCGGCCGTGGGCAGATAGTCCAAGCGCTGCCCATCCAACTCATAGCCAACACAGATCTTCAGCGTGTCAAAACCATCCAGAACATCCAGCTTGGTCAGCGAAATACCGTTGACCCCGCTGGTTGCACAGGTCTGGCGCACCAGACAGGCGTCGAACCAACCGCAACGCCGCTTGCGTCCAGTGGTGGTCCCGAACTCGTGCCCGCGCTCACCCAGGCGCTGCCCGTCCGCGTCATGCAACTCGGTCGGGAAAGGCCCTTCACCCACCCGGGTCGTATAGGCCTTGACGATACCCAGAACGAAATCGATGGATCCGGGTCCAATACCTACGCCCGTCGCGGCCTGGCCGGCGATCACGTTTGACGATGTCACGAACGGGTAGGTACCGAAATCAATGTCCAGCAACGCACCTTGTGCGCCCTCGAACAGGATGCGCTTGCCCGCCTTGCGCTTTTCGTTGAGCACTTTCCAGACCGGGGCGGCAAACGGAAGAATCTGCTGCGCGACATCCTTCAGTTGAGCGATCAGGGCATCGCGATCGACCGGAGCAATACCCAACCCCCTGCGGAGGGGGTCATGATGCTGCAATGCCCGGTCGACCCGGGTCTCCAGTGTCGCATCATCCGCAAGATCGGCCACCCGCACCGAGCGGCGCCCCACCTTGTCTTCATAGGCCGGCCCGATTCCACGGCCAGTCGTGCCGATCTTGGTCCCTTTGCTTGCGGCCTCTTCGCGCGCCCGGTCCAACTCTCCGTGAATCGGCAGGATCAAGGGTGTATTCTCGGCAATCATCAACGTTTCGGGCGTGATCTCGACCCCCTGCCCGCGAATCGTCTCTATCTCTTCCAAGAGGTGCCACGGATCCAGCACGACCCCGTTGCCGATGACACTCAGCTTGCCGCCACGCACCACTCCTGACGGCAGGGCGTGCAGCTTGTAGACCTTGCCGTCGATAACCAACGTATGCCCGGCGTTGTGCCCGCCCTGAAAACGCGCGATCACGTCTGCCCGCTCGCTCAGCCAGTCGACGATCTTGCCTTTTCCTTCGTCGCCCCATTGGGCGCCGACAACAACAACATTGGCCATATCCGGTCCTTTTGTGCTGATTTTCCAAACTCGGCCCGTATAACGAGGCACAGGCAGCAGGGAAACCGGTATTTCGACGCAGTGTTCGATCGCGCTGGCGCGCGATGCCTCCGGTGGGGATATTTTGGGCCGGATGAACATTGGCCGCAAATTTCATCTGGCCATAAATATCCTGGGGGAGTCGCCCGGAACGGGCGGCGGGGGCAGAGCCCCTATTCGCGAGTAAGTCGAACTGGGTGCCCGTGTGGAGTGCTCAGAAACGCAACCCTCCAAGCCTCGAACACAGCATCAAGTTCATTGCGCTCGGCGGCACCTGAGGATACCAAAAGTGTCTCGAGCGTTTCTAGCCAAGCTAGGAAATAGTCATTGCTGCCATCCAGTTCGCGGGCGACACCGTGCCGCGTCAAAGTGGTCGAAAAGGCATTCGTCCATTCAGCCCAGGAAAACCTCCCCGCCTCGTTCAGCGCAACCGTGGCGGCGAACAACTGTGCGTGCCAGGGTTGCTCGAACACCACGTCAGGTCGGATTGGTGGTGGGCATGTGGTCATGACGGCTCCAGATAGCTTTGCCAAAGGTCAAGGATGACCTCGTCCTGTGGGCTTTCGGGATGCGTCCAAAGTTGCGAGGCCCGAAACGCGACGGCGTAGAGCGGCTCAGGCGCTTCACCCAGTCCGTGGGCGCTGGAATCCGGCAGCACGTGAGATCCGTGAACGCGCAAGATCCGCCCCTGCGCTCCGGCGGCATATTTCGGCAATCGGGTATGACCGCCATCGACCAATCGGTTCCCCGCCGGTCGGCGCGTACGCACCACCTGACCAACCTTGAATTCGACCTCGACGTTCGGAGGACGGTCGGCCGGACCACCCATGGCCAGAACTTTTTCCACAGCACCGGCTTGCAGCGCCCGAACCGCCAACGGATGTTCCACCTTGGTGTCCACCCCGCGCAGCTCGTCCAGGCTGAGCACACCCGTTTCGACCAACAGGTCAGCCAGGGCCGAGATCCATTTTTCGTAATAGGAAAACCGCGCATAGTCTTGCGGCGACAACCGCTCGCGCGCATGGCGCGCGGTGTCAATGTTCCATTGCCCCAACGCGCCCGCGGCCAGCGTGACGGCAAGCGCCCGGGCGTGCCACTCCTCGGCGAAAACCGGGGCCTCCTGCGGCTCGGGCCGGACCCTGCCATCCCCGAACCGGCCACCCATATCATGCGCGCGCGTCATGCCGGCACCTTGGGCAGCCCGGTGCCGATCATGCTGTCGCGGGTCACCAGCGCCGTAAGCTCGTCCTCGCTCATCCCCTCAGTGCCCGGCGGCCTTATCGGAAGGACGAGGTAGCGTATCTCGGCTGTCGAATCCCACACGCGTACCGCCGTCTCAGACGGCAGATTTACGCCGAACTCTGCCAAAACCTTTCGCGGCTCGCGCACCGCGCGGGCGCGATAGGCGTCTGACTTGTACCAGGTGGGCGGAATCCCCAGCAGCGGCCACGGATAGCAGCTGCACAGGGTGCAGACGACCATGTTGTGCTGCTGCGGCGTGTTCTCGACCACCACAATGTGCTCTCCTTGCCGCCCGTAATAGCCCAGTTCGGCGATCAGCGGCGTCGCATCCTTTAGCAGCCCGGATTTGAACTGTGGATCGGCCCATGCCTTTGCAACAACGCGCGCACCATTCTGCGGACCAATCCGGTTTTGATAGATGTCAATGATCTCATCCAGAGCCACCGGGTCGATCAGGCCCTTGCGGATGAGAACCGTTTCCAGCGCTTTCACGCGCAGGGCGGGTTCGGGTGGCAGCAGGGCGTGCGGATGATCGGGGTGGTCATGTGGCATGGCCAAAGCCTGCGCGATGCACCGCGTCCTGTCCACATCTTTCGATGCAAAATCGCGGATCGATCCGGCTGCGGGAAACTCGTGACTTGCCCCCGCCCCCAAACTTGCTTAAGTACCCGGCGATACACGCCACGCCGTACAGGACCACCATGGAAAACGTCGTTCTCATCATCCACCTTCTTCTGGCCCTTGGCCTGATTGCCGTTGTCCTGATGCAGCGGTCCGAGGGCGGCGGCTTGGGGATGGGCGGCGGTGGCGGCGGCGCCATGACCGGCCGCGCAGCCGCGACGGCGCTGGGCAAACTGACTTGGATTCTTGCGGCCTGTTTCATCGTCACCTCGATCACGCTGACGATTCTGGCGGCGCAGAAATCGGCTGGCACGTCGGTCATCGATCGTCTGGGCGTTCCGGCTCCGGTGGAAACCGAAGAAACCACACCGTTGGTTCCGCCGGCCGAAGATCTGCTGCCTCCGGCGCAGGGCGACAATGCCCCGCTGATCCCGCAGGCCGACTGATCCACAAAACCTAGAAACCTGAAAGAGAACGGCAACAGCATCTTGCGGTTCTCTTGCGCTTTTGGCGCGAATCCTTTATATGTGAAGTCCCGTGATGCTGCGGTTTTTCAGGCCGCCGGGCAGTTGGTAATGACGTCTCACGGGAGCAGCCGAAAAACATGGCGCGTTTTATTTTCATCACTGGTGGTGTTGTTTCGTCGCTGGGCAAGGGGCTGGCCTCGGCCGCACTGGGCGCGTTGCTGCAGGCACGCGGATATTCGGTGCGTCTACGCAAACTCGATCCCTACCTGAACGTCGATCCCGGCACCATGTCGCCGTTCGAACATGGCGAGGTCTTCGTCACCGATGACGGCGCAGAAACCGACCTGGACCTGGGTCACTATGAACGCTTCACCGGCGTTCCGGCACGCAAGACCGATTCCATTTCCTCGGGCCGCATCTACATGAACGTGCTCGAGAAGGAGCGCCGCGGCGACTATCTGGGCAAGACCATCCAGGTCATTCCCCACGTCACCAACGAGATCAAGGATTTCATCGCCATCGGCGAGGACGAGGTCGATTTCATGCTTTGCGAAATCGGCGGCACTGTCGGCGACATCGAAGGCCTCCCCTTCTTTGAAGCGATCCGCCAGTTCAGCCAGGACAAGCCGCGTGGCCAGTGCATCTTTATGCACCTGACCCTGCTGCCCTACATCAAGGCCAGCGGAGAATTGAAAACCAAACCCACCCAGCACTCGGTCAAGGAACTGCGCTCGATCGGTCTGGCCCCCGACATCCTGGTCTGCCGTTCCGAAGGTCCGATCCCGCAGAAAGAGCGCGAAAAGCTGGCCCTGTTCTGCAACGTCCGCCCCGATGCGGTGATCGCTGCGCAGGACCTGTCCACAATCTATGACGCGCCGCTGGCCTACCACAAGGAAGGGCTGGATCAGGCGGTGCTGGATGCTTTCCAGATCAGCCCGGCCCCCAAGCCCGACCTGTCGAAATGGGAAGACGTCAGCGACCGCATCCACAACGCCGAAGGCGAGGTGAAGGTGGCCATCGTCGGCAAATACACCCAGCTGGAAGACGCCTATAAATCGATTGCCGAAGCGCTGACCCACGGCGGCATGGCCAACCGCGTCAAGGTCAAGGTCGAATGGGTCGATGCCGAGATCTTCGACACCGAGGACCCCGGTCCGCATCTGGAAGGCTTCCACGCCATTCTGGTGCCGGGTGGATTCGGCGAGCGTGGCACCGAGGGCAAGATCAAGGCGGCGCAATACGCCCGCGAACATCAGGTTCCCTATTTGGGCATCTGCTTGGGTATGCAGATGGCCGTGATCGAAGCCGCCCGCAACGTTGCCGGCATCTCCGGCGCGGGGTCCGAGGAATTCGACCACGAGGCCGGCCAGAAACGGTTTGAACCGGTGGTCTATCACCTCAAGGAATGGATTCAGGGTAACGCCAAGATCGAACGCAAGGTTGGCGATGACAAGGGCGGCACCATGCGGTTGGGCGCCTACAATGCGGTTCTGACCGAAGGCTCCAAGGTGGCCGAGGTCTATGGCACCACCCAGATCGAGGAACGCCACCGCCACCGCTATGAGGTGGACACCAAGTATCGCGAACAGCTTGAGAAAGCGGGCTTGAAATTTTCGGGGATGTCGCCCGACGGGCGCCTGCCGGAAATCGTCGAATGGTCGGATCACCCGTGGTTCATTGGCGTGCAATATCACCCAGAATTGAAGTCCAAACCCTTCGACCCGCACCCGCTGTTCCGCGATTTCGTGCGCGCTGCGAAGGAAAGCTCGCGCCTGGTCTGACGCGCCCCTTCGGCTTGGGCTTGCTTTGCATTCCGTTCCGGGTCAATTTGACCCGGAAGAACCGCAGGGGGGAGTTTCATGGCCAAAGGATACTGGGTGGCGCATGTCGACGTGAACGATATGGAGGCCTACAGGAATTACATCGCCGCAAACGCCGAACCCTTCGCCGCCTATGGCGCGCGGTTTCTGGTGCGCGGAGGTCAGCGCCAGGTCAAGGAAGGTGCAGCCCGCGCCCGCACCGTGGTGATCGAATTCCCAAGCTACGAGGATGCGCTGGCCTGCTATGAAAGCGCGGGTTACCAGAAAGCCAAGGCCTTGCGCGATCCGGTCTCGCTGGGCGATCTGGTGGTCATCGAAGGCTATGACGGGTAGCCCGGGCTTGGCGGACCACAAAATACGGAATAGTCTGCGCCAATGTTGAAAAAGTTCTTTCAAGCGTTTCGCCCGCAGCAACAGACCACCCTGCCCGATCCGGACACGGAACTGGCTCTAGGCGCGTTGCTGGTGCGCGTGGCTCAGGCCGACCGCGACTACAAGCTGGAAGAGATCCGGTTGATCGATCGCATCCTGGCACGCCTGTACCAGCACAACGCGATCGAGGCCGCCCAGGTCCGCGCCACCTGCGAGAAGCTGCACGCCGCAGCCCCCGACACCGACACGTTCGGCAAGCTGATCCGCGAAACGACGGACTTGCAGGAGCGGCTGGCCGCGATGGAGGCCCTGTGGGAGGTGGTGCTGGCCGACGGAAACTCGGACGAGGGCGAGATCAAGATTGTGGAAGAGGCACGCATCGCCATGGGGCTCAGCTACAATGACAGCCAGGCCGCGCGCGAACGCGTGCAAAGCCGCTTGGACGCAGACTGAGCCGCCGCTATATCTGAGGCATGTTCAATGCCTTCCTGTCCCGGCTTACCCAGCCGCAGCCCGACCCACTGACCGATGACGACGCCCGGCTAGCGCTTGCCGCCCTGCTGGTGCGCCTGGCCCGGTCCGACGATGACTATGCCGACAGCGAAATGTCGCGCATCGACAAGGTCCTGGCTGAACGCTATGACCTGTCGCCGTTCGAGGCCGCAGGACTGCGTGCGCGGGCCGAGGACCTCGAGGCAGAAGCCCCCGACACCGTCCGTTTCACCCGTGCCATCAAGGATGCGGTGCCCTACGATCACCGCCTCAGCGTGGTTCAGGCGCTGTGGTCGGTGGCGCTGGCCGACGGTCAGCGCTCGCAGGATGAGGATTCGCTTTTGCGGCTGGTGGTCAGCCTTCTGGGCGTCAGCGACGTGGATTCGGCACGGGCCCGGCAGAAGGCCGCCAAATCGTGACCGCAATGCTGGGCATGTACGACATGCCCGCCCTTCGGCCCGTCAATGATCGCTTTTGGAGCCTGATTCGCGCGCATTTGGGCGAAGGTCCGGGCCAACTGACCCGTGATCGCGATTTCTGGGAAATCTGGCAGGACCCTGACCTAGTCTTTGCCCAGACCTGCGGCATGCCCTATCGCACCCGACTGCATGGCAAGGTGCATCTGGTTGGCACCCCCAATTATGGCCTGCTGGGTTGCCCGCCGGGGCATTATTGTTCGGTTTTCGTGGCCCGGGCCAATGATGCGCGTGATCTGCCAGAACTGGCCGCCTGCGTCTTTGCCTATAACGAGGCCCTGTCCCAATCGGGCTGGGCCGCCCCGGTCACGCATCTGTCCGAACTGGGCCTTGCACCGGCGCGCCTGCTGGAAACCGGTGGACACGCCCTGTCAGCGCAGGCCGTGGCCGACGGACATGCCGATTTTGCATCGCTGGACGCGCTGACAAGGGTGCTGCTGCAAGAGCACACCGATCTGGGCCAGCGCCTGCGCCAAGTGGCAACCACGCGCCCCACCCCGGCGTTGCCCTACATCACCGCGATCACGCGCGATCCGGCCGCGGTCGCCGCCGCGGTTCGCGCCGCGATCTCAGACCTTTCCCCGGCCGATCGCGCGGCGCTGCACATTCACGGGTTGATCGACATTGCTCCCGATCTCTACCTTGCCGTTCCCAACCCGCCACCGCCCGCGGCGGTGGTGCCCGAAAGCTGACCAATTTGACCACTTTCCTTGGCCGAATCGGAGATTTCAGGTCTTGAACTTGTCATTTGCGCATTGCATTGCTCTGGTTTTTCAGCCCTAGTACCGCACCAACGCACTCAACAACACCAGGACGACCCGTGACCGACAGCACTCCCGTCATCGAGATCAGGAACCTGCACAAAAGCTTTGGCAATCTCGAAGTCCTCAAAGGAGTGGACATCACCGCCCATCGCGGCGACGTGGTGTCGCTGATCGGGTCATCGGGGTCGGGCAAATCCACCCTGCTGCGCTGCTGCAACCTGCTGGAAGACAGCCAGGAAGGCGAAATCCTGTTCAAGGGCGAGCCGGTACGCTGGACGGGAACCCGCGACCATCGCCGCCCCGCCGATCCCAAGCAGGTGCTGCGCATTCGCACCAACCTGTCGATGGTGTTCCAGCAGTTCAACCTTTGGGCCCACATGACCATCCTGCAAAACGTGATGGAGGCCCCGATCACCGTGCTGGGCCGTGACCGGCACGAGGTCGAGGACAGCGCCCGCAGATATCTGGACAAGGTTGGCATCGGCGACAAATGCGACGCCTATCCGGCGCAGCTCTCGGGTGGCCAGCAACAGCGAGCCGCCATCGCGCGCGCGCTCTGCATGGAGCCCGAGGCGCTTCTGTTTGACGAACCGACCTCGGCGCTGGATCCCGAGCTGGAACAGGAAGTGATCAAGGTAATCAAGGATCTGGCCGCCGAAGGCCGCACCATGATCATCGTCACCCATGACATGCAGATGGCCGCCGACATCTCGAGCCACGTGGTGTTTCTGCACCAGGGCCTGATCGAAGAAGAAGGCTCGCCCGAAGATATCTTCTCCGCGCCCGAATCCGAACGGCTTCGGGGCTTTCTCTCCGCCACGATGGCGGCATAACATCAGAACAGAACCAAACAGGGGAGTTACCAATGAAAAACCTGATTCTGACCACCGCGGCACTGGCGCTTGGCGCCGGCATGGCCATGGCCGACACGGTCCGCATGGGCACCGAGGGCGCCTATCCTCCGTACAACTTCATCAACGACGCCGGCGAGATCGACGGCTTCGAGCGTGAAGTCGGCGACGAGCTGTGCAAACGCGCCCAGCTGGAATGCGAATGGGTCAAGAACGACTGGGATTCGATCATTCCGAACCTGGTGTCGGGCAACTACGACACCATCATCGCCGGCATGTCGATCACGGCCGAGCGTGACGAGGTCATCGACTTCACCCAGGACTACTACCCGCCGACCGCGTCGGCCTATGTGGCCACCTCGGCGGATGTTGACGTGACCGGTGGCGTTGTCGCTGCACAGACCGCGACCATCCAGGCCGGCCACGTGGCCGAGTCGGGCGCAACCCTGGTTGAATTCGCAACGCCCGAGGAAACCATCGCCGCCGTGCGCAACGGCGAAGCCGATGCCGTTCTGGCCGACCGCGACTATCTGGTGCCGCTTGTCGAGGAATCGAATGGCGAACTGGTCTTTGTCGGCGATCCAGTTCCGCTGGGCGGTGGCGTCGGTATGGGTCTGCGCGAAAGCGACACGGAGCTGCGTGAAAAATTCGATGCCGCGATTACCTCGATGAAACAGGACGGCACCCTGAACGAGATGCTGAAAAAGTGGTTCGGTGAGGATACCGCCACCTATGCACCTGACGGCTCGGTCGTCACCAACTAAGCATCCGGTCCTACGGTTCGGCGCCACGCGCGCCGAACCAATCCCGGCCTTGTGCTGGGCCTGACGTTCGAAAGACGCCTCATGTTTTCCTACTGCGCTGATCCCGACACGCTCGGCACTTTCCGCTGGTTTTCATGCTATCTGACTAACGGCGTGCACTGGTCGTTCTACTTGTCGTTCATCAAGGTTCTGGCCTTGCTGGCGGTGACGGCCCCGGTGGCGTTGGCCTTCGGTTTTGCGGGGGCCATGGCGGCCCGGTCGCATGTCCCGCCGCTGGGCTGGCTGGGCAAGGGCTATATCGCCATCGTGCGCGGGGTGCCCGACATTGCGTTTTTCCTGTTCTTCGTGATCGCCCTGGACCAGGGTTTCGAATGGATGCGGCACCAGGTGCTGTGTCCCGACTGGACCGATCCGATCCGTCAGGGCAACGATTTCCTCGTCTGCCCCGCCGCTAAGCTGCCGCTGGGCACCGCACCGGAATGGGTGCACGAAACCTACGGCTTTTTCCTGGCCGTCATCACCTTTTCGATCGTTTTCGGCGCCTTCGCCGCCAACGTGCTGTTCGGCGGCATGCGCGCCGTGCCGCTGGCGCAGCTTGAAACCGCCGAGGCCTATGGCATGACCCGCCGCCAGACCTTCTGGCGCATTCTCGTGCCGCAGATGTGGGTCTATGCTCTGCCCGGCCTGTCGAACCTGTGGATGGTGCTGATCAAGGCCACGCCCCTGCTGTTCCTGCTGGGGGTCGAGGACATCGTCTATTGGGCGCGCGAGTTGGGCGGCACCAAGACCTCGAAATTCACCGCCTATCCGCATGGCGACTGGCGCATGTGGTACTTCCTGTTCCTGCTGGTTTTTTACCTTGGCATGACCCGCGTTTCCGAGATTGGCCTTGAACGGCTGATGCGCCGCCTGTCGCATGGCCAGGCGACCTCGGGCGGAGAGCTGCTGCGTAAGGAGACCACCGCATGAGCTGCCTGCAGACCATCCAAGATTACGGCCTGCGCTCGATCGGCATCGGCGAGCGCCTGCTGCCGCGCAGCGATTTCACCCTATGCGAACAGTTCACCCTGATCGGTTCGGGGATGATCTGGAACATCTATTTCGGCGTGATGGCGCTGGCCACCGGGTTCTTCCTGGCCACGGCCGTGGCTCTGGGCAAGGCGTCCAGCCGCAAGTGGCTGCGAAAACCGTCCGAGTGGTTCATCTTCATCTTCCGCGGTTCGCCGCTGTTCATCCAGTTCTTCTTTGCCTACTTCCTGTTCCTGTCGCTCAAGAAGACCTACCCTATGTTCGACGCCTTCACCTCGGCCTGGCTGGGGGCGCTGATCGTGCTGTTCCTGAACACCGCCGCCTATTCCGGCGAGATCTTCTATGGCGCGCTGCGGTCGATCCCCAAGGGTGATATCGAGGCCGCCGATGCCTATGGCATGTCCGGCTGGTCGCGCTTTCGCCGGATCGTGTGGCCCACCATGCTGCGGCTGGCCTGGCCCGCCTACACAAACGAGGCTATATTCTTGTTCCATGCCACCACGCTGGTCTTCTTCTCGGCCTTCCCGGCCTGGCAGCAACGGGGGGATGCGCTGTATTATGCCAGCTATTTCGCTGACAAGACGTTCAACCCGTTCGTCCCCTACCCGATCTTGGCGTTCTACTTCATCCTGCTGACGCTGGTGATCGTGGGCATGTTCGGCCTGATCAACAAGCGGCTGAACCGGCACCTGCCGGTGGCGCGCAAGGCCAAGATGCGGTTCCGCCTGAACCTGGCGCGCTGAGGCGCCAGGGTTCAGGCCATCCGCAACTGGCCCAGCATCCGGCAGTCCACCGACCCTTCGGCGCAATTGGCGGTCAGTTCGTCCTGGGCGGCTTGCAACCGTTGCAACTCGGCGATCTTGCGGCGTACGCTTTCCATGTGACGTTGCGCCAATGCGTTGACCTCGGCGCAATCGGCCGCGCCGCCCTCGGACAGGTCCAGCAAGGCCTTTGCGTCGCCCAGCGAAACCCCCAGGTCACGGCAGCGTTTCAGAAACCGCAACCGCCCCACATCCTGCGCGGAATACAGCCGCCGATTGTTGGTGGCCCGCGCCGGGCGCGGCACGATGCCTTCGCGCTCGTAATACCGGATGTTCTCAATCCCCACGCCGCTTTGACGGGCCGCTTCGCCGATCGCAATCATGTGACCTCTTTCGCTTGATCCTGTAGTGACTACAGGATTTAGACCTCTGCCCACGCGATGCGGCAATGCCGCAGGCCTTGAATAACGGAGGAACAAGATGCGCGGATTTCTCGGCCTCAGCTTCGCCGGATCCCTGTCGGCCCTTAGTGTGGGCGCGTGCTGCATGCTGCCGATGACGATGATGTTGCTGGGCCTGGGTGGCAGTTGGCTGGCTGTCTTTGGCCAAATCGCGGCGCTCAGCTACTATGTTCTGGCGGCCTCGACGGCACTGGTTGCGGTCGCGTGGCTGGTGGCCTATCGGCGCAACAAGGTGCGCCATCTGAAATGGGGCCTGGCGGCCAGCACCGCGATGACCGCCCTCGCCTGGGTCGTCGTGTTCAACGAGGCCCGCATCAACGAATTTCTGATCCAACAGATGTGAGACCATGACAGACACGACCGTAACGCTTGAAAGCACCCTGACCTGCCCCGCCTGCGGCCATTCGCAAACCGAGACCATGCCCACCGACGCCTGCCAGTGGTTCTACGAATGCAGCGCCTGTCACACGGTGCTGAAACCCAAGCCGGGCGATTGCTGTGTCTACTGCTCGTACGGAACCGTGGCCTGCCCGCCCATTCAGCAGGGCGACAGCTGCTGTCGGATAATTTGATCAAATATCGTGACAAGGGCAAAAAGCTCGACTAGGTTTGCCGAAGCACAGCTACGGAGCCCCGGATGGACCTTGCCGCCCTGCACACTTTTCGCGTCGCCGCATGTGACCTGAACGGCCAGATGCGCGGCAAACGCGTGCCCCCGTCTTACGCCGACAAGCTGGACAGCGGCGCGGTGCGCATGCCGTTTTCGGCGCTGAACGTCGATCTGTGGGGCGCCGATATCGAGGGCAGCCCGCTGGTGTTCGAAACCGGCGACGCCGATGGCGTGCTGCGCCCGACCGAGCGCGGGCCGGTGCCGATGCCCTGGCTGACTACACCCACGGCGCTGGTGCCGATGTGTCTGTACGACGATCACGGCACGCCGTTTGCCGGCGATCCCCGCCATGCGCTGGCCGCGGTCCTGTCGCGCTATGCCCAGCGCGGGTGGAAAGTTGTTGCCGCGACCGAGTTGGAATTCACCCTGCTTGATTCCTCGGATGCGCATCCAAAGCCCCCGCATAACCCGGTCACTGGCCGTCGGCTGCGCGGCGAGGCGGTGCTGTCGATGGCCGAAATGGACGCCTTCGACGCCTTCTTCACCGAGCTTTATGACGGGTGCGCCGAAATGGGGATCCCCGCCCAGACGGCAATTTCCGAGAGCGGCATCGGCCAGTTCGAGATCAACCTGAACCATCAGGACGCCATGCGCTGCGCCGATGATACGTGGCTTTTCAAGGCACTGACCCGTGGGCTGGCTCGCAAGCACGGCTTTACCGCGACCTTCATGGCCAAACCCTATGCTGATGATGCGGGGAACGGAATGCATGTGCACTTCTCGGTGCTTGATGGCCAGGGCCGCAACGTCTTTGACAATGGCGGGCGTGAAGGAACCGAAATCCTGCGCTCTGCCGTCGCCGGCTGTCTGGCCGCCATGCCCGGCAGCACGCTGATTTTTGCTCCGCATGGCAATTCTTACTCGCGGCTCGTGCCCGGAGCCCATGCCCCCACAGGCGCGGCCTGGGCCTATGAAAACCGGACCGCCGCGATCCGCATTCCGGGCGGAGCGCCCGCCGCCCGCCGGATCGAGCACCGCGTGGCCGGCGGCGACATCAACCCCTATCTGATGCTGGCTGCGGTCCTGGGCGCGGCCCTCGTGGGCATCGAGGACGGCCTGCACCCCCCAGCCCCGATCACCGGCAACGCTTACGACATCGACGGCCTGCCGCAATTGGCCGCTGACTGGGACACGGCCGTGACTGCGTTCGAGACCGACCCGATCGTCGCGCGCATCTTTCCCGCTGATCTGATCCGCAACATGGCCATGACCAAGCGGCAGGAGATTGCGCGCTTCGAGCAGATCCCGGCAGATCAGCACTGGCTCAGTTATCTCGAGGCCGTCTGACCCCCTTGCCCGTTCGGCGGGACTCAGCTAGATTAAATTTGATCAAATTTGGTGACCCATGAAAATCGGCATTTTGCAGACCGGCCACGCGCCCGAACCGCTGGAGAAGAAATTCGGCGACTATGACGCCATGTTCCGCACCCTGCTGGATGGCAACGGTTTTGAATTCGTGACCCATGCCGTGGTTGATGGCGAATTTCCCGATGATCCCGATGATGCCGATGGCTGGCTGATCACCGGGTCGCGTCACGGTGCCTATGAGGATCATCCGTGGATACCGCCGCTCGAAGAGCTGATCCGACAGATCCAGGCGGCCGGCAAACCCCTGATCGGCGTCTGTTTCGGCCACCAGATCATCGCGCAGGCCTTGGGCGGCAAGGTCGAGAAATTCAAAGGCGGCTGGGCCATAGGGCGCACCGAATACGACTATGACGGCGAAACCGTCAGCCTGAACGCCTGGCATCAGGATCAGGTCACGCAACGCCCCGAAAGCGCGCACCTGCTGGGCAGCAACCCGTTCTGCGAAAACGCGATGCTGGCCTATGGCGACACGATCTGGACCGTGCAGGCCCACCCGGAATATTCCAACGACTTCATCCAGGGGCTGATGGAAACGCGCGGCAAGGGTGTGGTGCCCGATGCGCTGATGAAAGACGCGAAGACCCGCGAAGCCGCCCCCGATGACAACGAACGGATCGGCCGCCTGATGGCCGATTTCCTGAAGAAAGAGAGGGCCTGATGGCCGAATGGACAGAGCAGCTGCCACAGGCGGCGCGCGATTACATCGAAGGACACCGGCTGGACGAGGTAGAATGCATCATCTCGGACCTGCCCGGCATTGCCCGGGGCAAGGCGGTTCCGGCCTCGAAATTTGCCAAGCAGTCCTATTTCCATCTGCCAGACAGCATCTTCTACCAGACCATAACCGGAGACTGGGGCGAAGCCGCAGGCGAGGATGGTTTCATAGAGCGCGACATGATCCTCAAGCCCGATTTTTCCACCGCCACCGCGGCACCGTGGACGGGCGACTGGACGTTGCAGGTGATCCATGACGCCTACGACCGCGACGGCGATCCGATTCCGTTCAGCCCGCGCAACGTGCTCAAACGCGTGGTCCAGCTGTACAAGGACAAAGGGTGGAAACCGGTTGTCGCGCCCGAGATGGAGTTCTTTCTGGTTGCCCGCAACGTGGACCCGGCCAAGGGGATCGAGCCGATGATGGGCCGCTCGGGCCGCCCGGCTGCCGCGCGGCAGGCCTATTCCATGACCGCGGTCGATGAATTCGGCCCCGTGATCGACGACATCTACGATTTCGCCGAGGCGCAAGGGTTCGAGATCGACGGCATCACCCAGGAGGGCGGCGCTGGTCAGCTTGAGATCAACCTGCGCCACGGCGACCCGGTCAAGCTGGCCGACGAGGTGTTCTATTTCAAACGCCTCATCCGCGAGGCTGCGCTGCGCCACAACTGCTTTGCCACCTTCATGGCCAAACCGATCGAGGATGAGCCGGGATCGGCCATGCATATCCATCACTCGATCATCGACATGGAGACGGACAAGAACCTGTTCTCGGGTCCTCAGGGCGGCGAGACCGATGCGTTCTACAACTTCATCGCCGGTCTGCAACTGCACCTGCCCGCCGGGCTGGCGGTGATGGCACCCTACGTCAACTCGTACCGGCGCTACGTCAAGGACCACGCCGCCCCGATCAACCTGGAATGGGCGCGCGACAACCGCACCACGGGGATCCGCGTGCCGCTGTCGGGTCCCGACAGCCGCCGGGTGGAAAACCGCATCGCCGGAATGGATTGCAACCCCTATCTGGGCATCGCCGTATCTCTGGCCTGCGGCTATCTTGGTCTTGTCAATCAGGACCGGCCGCGCCGTCAGTTCTATGGCGACGCCTACGAAGGTGACGGCGACATCCCGCAGGTCATGGGCAACGCGCTGGATCTGTTCGACGAGGCCGACGCCCTGCATCAGGTTCTGGGCCCCGAGTTCGCCCGCGTCTACAGCATCGTGAAACGCGCCGAGTACGAGGAATTCCTGCAGGTGATTTCGCCGTGGGAGCGTGAACACCTGCTGCTGAACGTCTGAGCCATGTGCGCCATGAATCTGCTGTACAGCAATGACAAACGCGGCACTTACCCACCCAGTTGGTATGCCGCCACCGCGCACCCGCGAACCCCAACCGAGTCGCTGCGCGGCGATGTCACAGCCGACGTGTGCATCGTCGGTGGAGGGTATACGGGTCTGTCGACCGCGCTGCATCTGGCCGAGGCTGGGTTCAGGGTGGTCTTGCTTGAGGCGCATCGCGTGGGTTTCGGCGCTTCGGGGCGCAACGGCGGGCAACTGGGCAGCGCCCAGCGCATGGATCAGGAAGATCTGGAAAAACTGGTCGGGCGCGACGACGCGGCCAAGCTGTGGGATCTGGCCGAAGACGCCAAGACGCTGGTCAAATCCTTGATCGAACGCCACGGCATCGATTGCGACCTGAAACCGGGCATCGCCACGCTAGGCTTCAGCGACGGCGAACGGGGCGAATTGCACGCCCACGCCAAGCACCTGAAAACCGCCTATGGCTATGACCAGATCGAGCTTCTGGATGCCGAATCCGGGCGCGCGCTCTGCCCCTCGCCGGCCTATGCGGGCGGCTATCTGGACAGGGGCGCGGCCCATCTGCACCCGCTGAACTTTGCGCTTGGCCTGGCCGAGGCCGCCTTGGCCGCCGGTCTGATGCTGCACGAAAACACCGAGGTTCTGGGCATCGAAGAAGGCCCGCGCGTCACCGTTCGCACCGAACAGGGTTCGGTCACGGCCGACCATCTGGTTCTGGCCTGCAATGGCTATCTGGGCAACCTGAACCGCAAGGTCGCGGCGCGGGTCATGCCGATCAACAATTTCATCGCCGCAACAGAACCTCTGGGCGCCGAGACTGCAAAGGTTTTGACGCAGGATGTGGCGGTTGCCGACACAAAATTCGTGGTGAACTATTTCCGGCTCAGCGCCGATGGGCGGCTGTTGTTCGGCGGTGGCGAGAGCTATGGCTATCGCTTTCCATCCGACATCGCCGCCAAGGTCCGCAAACCGATGACCGAGATCTTTCCGCATCTGCGTGACGTTCGGATCGACTATGCCTGGGGCGGCACGCTGGCCATCACAATGCGGCGGATGCCCTACCTGACACGCTTGGCGCCGAACATCCTGTCTGCCTCGGGCTATTCCGGTCACGGGGTCGGCACTGCAACCCATGCCGGTCAGTTGATGGCGCTGGCCATCCAGGGTCAGGCCGAAGGGTTCGACACGATGGCCCGCGTGCCCGCTCTGCCTTTTCCCGGCGGCTCGGCCCTGCGC
The DNA here is from genome assembly GCF_059613165.1 of Ruegeria sp. BHSB172. Taxonomy (NCBI): domain Bacteria; kingdom Pseudomonadati; phylum Pseudomonadota; class Alphaproteobacteria; order Rhodobacterales; family Roseobacteraceae; genus Ruegeria; species Ruegeria sp. BHSB172. The sequence goes on along the minus strand of NZ_JBXWRZ010000009.1, from coordinate 78,737 downwards.
AGCCCTCTGCTGGTGCTGGCAATGACATGGTATGCCCTGCGTGATCGGCTGGGCCTTTGACCCGAGACTTGTGACAGTTCGGTGAAATTTCGCCCAACAGGCGAATGAAAGCTTGGTTTGCGCGATCTTTCATTTTATCTTTTCCACAGATAACCTTTGGAATTTTCAAATATGACGCTGCCACCCAACGTCCACGACGCCGAACCCATCCCTGCCGCTGCCAAAGACGCGATCGAATCCCTGATGCAATCCGGGGACCTGTTCCGCTATACCGCGCCGCAGGACGCGCCGGTTGCCCTGCTCGAGTCAGAGTTCGCCGAATTGCTCGGCAGCAAATTCGCGCTGGCTGTGTCGTCCTGTTCGGCCGCACTGTTCCTGTCGCTCAAGGCGCTGGGGCTGCCGCGGGACGCGCGGGTGCTGATCCCCGGCTTTACCTTTGCGGCGGTGCCCTCGTCGGTGGTGCATGCCGACTGCGTTCCGGTCCTGTGCGAGGTGGGTGAAAATTACCGCATCGACATCGACGATTTCGCGACCAAGCTCGACGGCGTTCAGGCGGTTATCATCAGCCACATGCGCGGCCATACCTCGGACATGGACGCGATCATGGCGCTGTGCGACATGCGCGACATCCCGGTGATAGAGGACGCAGCCCACTCGCTGGGCACGACCTGGCATGGCCGCAACATCGGCACAATCGGCAAGGTGGGCTGTTTCTCGTTCCAGTCCTACAAGATGATCAACGCGGGCGAAGGCGGCATCCTTGTCACCGACGACGCCGACCTCGTCGCCGGCGCCGTGATCATGTCGGGCGCCTACGAGCACAATTGGAAGAAACACAAAGGCCCGCATGGCCAGAATACGGCCGATCTGGAGCAGGCTTTTGCCCGATGGCAGAACAAGCTGCCGCTTTACAATCTGCGTATGAGCAACCTCAGCGCGGCAGTGATACGGCCGCAGTTGCCCGAATTGGCGCGGCGGGTGCGCGACGGGCTGGCCAACCACGACTATGTGGCGCAGCGCCTGAACAGCTCGCCGCATATTCACGTACCCGACCCGCTGACACCGGAACGACGTGCGCCGGATTCGATCCAATTCAACCTGGTCGACCTGAACAAAGACCAGATCAAGGCATTTGCCGCTGCAGCCGAGGGCCGTGGCGTCAAGGTGCAGGTCTTTGGTCTGAGCGAGGACAATGCCCGCGCCTTCTGGAATTGGCAGTTTCTGCCCGAGCAGGTCGAGCTGCCTCGAACGCGCGCAATGCTGATGTCGGCCTGTGATGTGCGCCTTCCCGTGCGCCTAACCCGCGCGGAACTGGATGTAATCGCCGACATCATCCTGGCCTCGGTCGGCGAGGTTACCGCGCCCGAAGTGGCCTTCGGCACCTGAGCTCAACGCCAGAGACAAAAGGCCCGGGTCATCCGGGCCTGTCTGGTATCAGCTGAGCTTGGACAGTTTCTGCTGCAGCTCGGCCAGTTGTTTCTTGATGTCGTCCAAGTCTTCTTTGGACTCGGGCTTGGCGTTCTCGTCCTTTTCAGGCCCCGACCATCCGCCTGACAAACCGCCTGTCATGGCCTTCAGAAACGCCTGCTGCTGCGCCTGAAGCGCCTCGAACCCCGGCATGTTGCTCATGGGGTTCATGGCGTTCATGTTCTCCATCATCTTGGTCTGACTTTCGCGAAGCATCTCAAAGCTGGATTGCAGGAATTGCGGCATCATGCCCCCGCCCGGCAGCATGTAGCTGCGCACCAGATCGTTCAGCACGTTTACCGGCAGCACGTTTTCGCCGCGGCTTTCATGTTCGGCAATTATCTGAAGCAGATACTGGCGGGTCAGGTCATCCCCGGTCTTCAGGTCGATGATCTGCACCTCGCGCCCGTCGCGGATGAATCCCGCGATGTCCTCGAGCGTGACATAGTCACTGGTCTCGGTGTTATACAGCCGACGGCTGGCATAGCGCTTGATCAGCAGAGGTTTTTCTTTGTCCGACACCGTTTGCCCTCCCCAAGGATGATGCGTTGCAGCAGAGGTTATGCGACCGCAGCACAAAAAGAAAGGGCAGGTCACAGGACCTGCCCCTAGCGATTGCACCGGTTGGGAGGGATGGGTGCGTTTCGCGGGTCTTGCTTACTTGGCGGCCGTTGCTTTCTTAGCGGCAGCGGTCACTTCGTTGGTGGCTTTCTTGACGGCTGCGGTGGTTTCTTCCGCAGCTTCCTTGCCGGCAGCCATCAGAAGCTCGACGGTTTCCGACTGCAGCTTCTTGGCGATTTCAGCGAAAGCGGCCAGGTTCTCAGCCGCGACTTCGGCCGAAGCGCTGGCGAAGTCGGTTGCCGCTTTTGCGTAGTCAGCCGGCTCGGCCTTGGCTTTCGACATCTCGGCCAGCTTGGCCAGGGTGTCCTTGGTCCACTTGCTCGAGATCTCGGCCGATTTCTCGGCGGCTTCCAGCGCAACGCCGGACAGTTTCTCGTTCAGGGTCGCGGTCGATTTGAACGCATTTTCCATTGCGGTGGTATCCACCGGGAAAGCACCCATCATTTCCTTCAGGGTCGCGGTAAAGTCTTGGGTCTTTGCCATTGGTCTAATCCTTTCAGCCAGTCCGGGCCCACCCCGGGTTCTTCAGCTTGAGGACAATATGAATGCCGCAACGCAGCATTTCAAGCATTTTTTGCTGCGTCGCAGAAATATTTTAGGTTTCAGAATGAAATCAGACCTTTGGCTTGGCCACGACATAGGTGCCGGGCGCCGGGGCCAGCGGTAGATGGTCCGAATCAGCAGGCGTACGCGCGGGAACCTGCTTGCCTGAACGCTTTTTCAACCACGCCTCCCAGCGCGGCCACCACGAGCCCTCGTGGAAGGAGGCTTCTTTCATCCAGGTGTCGGCATCCGCCTTCAGGTCGTCATTGGTGTAGTGACCGTATTTCTTCTTGCTGGGCGGGTTCACGATGCCCGCGATATGGCCGGATTCGGACACCACGAAGCTCTTCGACCGAGACCCCATCTGCTGGACCCCCCGGTAGCAATCCTTCCAAGCGGCGATGTGGTCGGTCTCGCAGGTGATTGCCATCAGCGGCACATCCACGTCGCGCACATGCAGCTTGTGGCCCATCAACTCGAACCCGTCGGTGACGAACTCGTTGCGCTGACACAGGCCCCGCAGATACTGCACCACCATCTTGGCCGGCAGGTTGGCCCCATCGCCGTTCCAATACAGCAGGTCGAATGCCGGCGGCGTTTCCCCCATCATGTAACTGCGCACCGCAGGGGCATAGACCAGATCACGCGCCCGCAGAAAGGACATGGTCCGCGCCATGATCCATGACCGCAAAACGCCGATGCGGTTCACCTCCTCTTCGATCTCTTCAATGAAGTCCTCCTGCAGGAACGGCGTGAACTCGCCCTGATCGGAAAAATCCGTCAGCGCGGTAAAGAAGGTTGCGGATTTTATCGATTTGTCACCCCGCTGTTTCAGCAGCGACAAAGTCAGGCCCAGCGTGGTGCCCGCAATGCAATAGCCGACAGCGTTCACTTGCTTGACCTTGCAGATCTTCTTAGCCTCTTCGATCGCGGTCAGGTAGCCGTCCTGAATATAGTCCTCCATGCCGGTTTCGGCATAGCTGGCATCGGGATTGACCCAACTAACCACGAACAGGGTATAACCCTGCTCGGTGATCCATTTGATCAGGCTGTTTTCGGGTTTCATGTCCAGAATGTAGAATTTGTTGATCCACGGCGGGAACAGAACGATCGGGATCTCGTGCACCGTTTCGGTGGCTGGCGCATATTGGATCAACTCCATCATCCGGTTGCGATACACTACCTGGCCCGGTGTGGTTGCCAGGTTGCCCCCCACCTCGAATGCTTTTTCGTCGGCCAGTTTCACCACCAGCGCGCCGTCATTGGCCTCGAGATCGGCCACCAGGTTCTCAAGCCCCTGAATCAACGACTGGCCGTCGGTCTCGATCGCCTTTTGCAGGGCGTCTGGGTTGGTCGGCAGGAAATTGGTGGGCGACATCATGTCGACGATCTGCTGCGCCATGAAGCGCAGGCGTCGCTTGTCTTTTTCGTCCAGATCCTCGACGGAATCGACGGCCTGTGCGATTGCCTCGGCATTGGTCAGGTATTGCTGAAGCACCAGACGGAAATAGGGGTTCTTGTCCCACAGCGGATTCGCAAACCGCTTGTCACGCGGCGCGCCGGTTTCCACGTCGTCGTCTCCGCTCAGCAGCGATTGCTGCGCTGCAGCAAAATTCAAAACGGACTTGCCCCAGTATTCGATCTGCTGTTCCAGCAGCTTGGCCGGGTTCTGCAGCGCCTCGGTCCAGTAAGCCGTTGCCGCCTTTGCCAAAACTTCGTGATTCGGGACATCCAGCGCGGGATTGTGAGGTTTTCTGGACGCCATAACCTCGACCAGTCGCTTCGACAGCGCCTCGACTTTCATCATGTTTTCTTGAAGCCGTTCAAGGTGTTCGTCGGTCATTTCCGGCATCTTGCCTTCGCTTGTTGTCATTTAAACAAATCCCCCCTAACCTCGCTGCTGTGCAGAATATCGTCGTGGGAACCGGGGGGCAAAGCGGCGAATGGTCCGAACTTTCAGGCTGACATTCAGGAGGCCAAATCCATGCGCTATATGATGACCTACGACCTGATGGAGTCGATGCGGAACACCAATCAATGGCTTGGTGCAACCGCAAGCACATTTGCCTCCTACCCCGCCTTTGCGATGGTTCCCAATCCGGTGTTCAACTGGATGGCGGCCTGGGGTGAAGTCACGGAACGCACCTTCAAACGCATGGTCGCCAAGCCCGACTGGGGCATCCGAACATTTACCTGCGAGGACGGCAAAGATCATCTGGTGGAAGTCACCTCCGTGCTTGAACGCCCCTTCGGCGATCTCATCCACTTTCGCGTGAATGGCCGCGAAGAGCAACCGCGCAAGGTGCTTTTGGTTGCGCCGATGTCGGGGCACTACGCCACGCTGCTGCGCTCGACCGTCAAAAGCCTGCTTGTCAATTGCGAAGTCTACATCACCGATTGGCATAACGCGCGCGACATCCCCGTGTCCGAAGGCAAGTTCGATATCGAGGACTACACCCTCTACCTTGTCGATTTCATGAAGGAGCTGGGGCCCGACACCCATGTGGTGGCCGTCTGCCAACCCGCGCCGCTGACCTTGGCCGCCACCGCCTACCTCGCCGAGAAGGATCCCAAGGCGCAGCCCAGCACCCTGACCTTGATCGGCGGCCCCGTCGATCCTGACGCCACGCCGACCGAAGTCACCGATTTCGGCCGCCGCGTGACCATGGGCCAGCTTGAGGAAACGATGATCCAGCGCGTGGGCTTTAAATACAAAGGGGTCGGCCGGATGGTTTATCCCGGCCTGTTGCAGCTGGCATCTTTCATGTCGATGAATGCCGAGCGCCATGGCAAGGCTTTCTCGGACCAGATCCACCGCGTGATGCGTGACGAAGCATCGGACCACGACGCCCACAACCGGTTTTATGATGAATATCTCGCCGTGATGGACATGACCGCCGAATTCTACCTTTCCACAGTCGAGCGTGTTTTCAAGAACCGCGAAATCGCGCGGAACGAGTTCGTCGTGGATGGCCACAAGGTGGATATCGGCAAAATCACCGATGTAGCGGTCAAAACGGTGGAAGGCGCCAATGACGACATCTCGGCGCCCGGCCAGTGCATCGCGGCGCTGGATCTGTGCACCGGCCTGCCCGACAGCAAGAAGGCCAGCCATGTCGAACCCGGCGCCGGGCATTACGGCATCTTCGCCGGGCGCAGCTGGCGCGACAACATCCGCCCGCTGGTCATTGAGTTCATGAACGAAAACAGCCGCAAGCCGAGACGCCGCGCCGCCAACAGCAACAAGGTCGCGTGATAACCGGCGCCAAAGCCACGTCGCTGACCTTCGCCTGCACCTGCGGCGGGCTGAGCGGCGAGGTCAGCGCCAAAGGCTTGGCCACGGGCACCCATGTCGTCTGCTATTGCCCCGATTGCCGGGCCGGGCAGCTCTTTTTCGGCCAGCCCGATCCCGCGCCCGGCCCGGTGGACATATTCCAGATGTCTCCAGAATACATACACATCTCCATGGGAGCCGAGAACCTGGCGGTGATGCGCCTTGGCCCCAAGGGGTTGTTTCGCTGGTACGCTAAATGCTGCAACGCCCCGCTGGCTACCACCACCAGCAGCCCGAAACTTCCGTTTGCCGGCTTTGACGTGGCCCGGTTTGCCGACCCTGAACCGCTGGGTCCGGTAAAGACCCGCGCTTATGTTCCGCAGAGCAACGGCAAGTGGAAACATGAAAAACCGGGCCCGGCCGTTCTGGGCATGATCCGGCGCGTGCTGGGCGCGCGCCTATCCGGTCGTTGGCGGCAGACCCCGTTTTTCGATACCGAGACAGGCGAACCGGTCGCGCTGCCGCATGTGATCACCCGCGAAGAACGCGCGGCCCTCTACGACTAGAAAATCCGCAACGGAATATTCAACCAGTCGATCAGCGCGGCAGTCGTTTCCTCGGGCGCCTCAAGCGTGGGCAGATGCCCGGAGTCATTCACAACGTGCAAGACGGCTTCGGGGATCAGTTCGGCCATAAAGCTGTGCTTGCGTACCGGCGTCAGCGTGTCATGCGCCCCGCACAAAACCAGCGTCGGCACCTTGATCCGGCGCAGGGTACCCTGCTGATCCGGGCGCCGTTGAAGCGCGCGCATCTGGCGCACGAACAGGTCCGGCCCCAGTTCGGTCGCCATCTGCAGCATGTCGTCCAGTATGGGAAGGCGCTGCGGCCCCGGCGCCAAGATGTTGGTTCCGATGACCTTGCGCATCACTTCCTGCAGGCGTCCGGCCTGCGCCCCAACGATCAACTCTTCGCGGTTCGCGGCGATCTGGGGGGTGTCGGCCTGCGCATCGGTGGCCATCAAGCACAGCCGCGTCACCCGGTCTGGCGCCCGCCGCACCAATTCCAGCGCGACAACGCCGCCCATGCTCAGCCCGGCTAGCGCAAAGCGGTGAGGCAACTGGTCCAGTAACCCCGAGGCGATTTCCTCGGTCCGATCCCCGCCGCCGATGGGCGCGACCGTCACCGCCCGATCCCGCGACAGCTGGGCGATCTGCGGCTGAAACAGTCGGGCATCACCCATCAGACCGGGCAAAAGCACCAGCGGCTCGATCACGCGGGGCCTCCTTTTGTCTGCCGAATGCGTCGGCGTTTTCGTCAGGATGAAAGGTTGCGCATCGCCGGGCAAGGCCAAAAATCACGGGTAGCAGATACCCCGGAACGGCGGGAAATCGGCATACCGCGCACGCCGTGCGTCGGGTGGCTCGTCCGGCTCCGCTCCGGCCCGCAACAGGCTGCCGCGCGGAGCGATGTAACTGTCGATCCGGCGCAGCGGAACGGGCCGCCACACGAGGTTGAACGCGCAAAGCTTGGGAAAGAACCAGATCTCGGAATAATCCAGATGATCGTGCATCCACCACGCCAGATCGCGCCAATCGCGGCCCTGCGCGTACCGGTCCGCGAACCATGGGATCACTACCGACGCCCCCGCGATCCGCGCATCCCCCCGTCCCCGGTCCCAGATGTGGCATTCCAACGGATGATCGTTGCGGGCGCAGTTCAGCTTGTTCTCGTTGCCGAAGCGGTTCAGCGAGGGCGAGCGATAGCCCGAGCGCACGGCAACCCGGCCAAAGGTCTCCTCGAGCGGGTCCAGCAAGGTTTCGCACAGCGCCCGCCCCGTTTTGATTGCAAGGTCGGGATCCTCGGGAATGTTCGGCCGGGCGTGAAAATTCCCGATTTCGGAATACAGGAAATCGCGCAAGAAGAAATGCCGCGACAGCCGCACCCGGCCGAGCGCCTCAAGGCTCCACATGCTGCCCGGCTTGCGCATTCTCCACCTCTGTCCGCTGGCAAATGGCCTATTCGACCCCCAGCGCCCCTAGCCAGTCCAGAATACCCTGCACCGTGGCCGCGTCCTGCCCGGGCGAGGTCAGCCGCCCCGCAACCACATGCGAATAGGGGTCGTCACCCGGCCCCATTGTCACTGTGTGCACGGTTGCAGGCACGCCCCATGCGGCGGCGACTTTGCGCGTTAGGTCCGGCCGCACGATCTTGTCCTCATCCGAAAACCAGAACAGCGCCGGCACCAACGCCCTGGAGAAATCCAGCGCCCGCACCCGGTCGACCAGCACCGACATCGGCACCACGGCCTCCCACGGATAGACCAACGTCCAGTACGTGTTCCGTTCGGCATCGTCGCCCGACACGTCGCGGGTTTCCCCCATCAGCAACGGCAGCCAACTGCGCGCCCAAGGCAGTGACGGTATCCAGGATCCGGCCGCCTGCACCCCGAAATTGGGCGAGATGAACACCATCCCGACCACATCCTTGCTCAGCTCGGGGTCCAACGCCGCGGCTGCCGCCAGGGTCCCCCCGGTCGAGGTCGAGATCACGATGACCTCCTCGCCCACGGCGCGGGCGGCGGCCAGACCTTCGGCTATGTCCCGCATCCAGCCCGAGGCCGTCCCCTCGGCCATCGCATCCGACCCGCGCCCGTGCCCCTGCAGGCGCGTATAGACCAGATTGGCCCCCAGCGCGTCGGCGATCCTGTCTGGCACCGGGCGGATTTCCTCGGACGAGGCCGAGAACCCGTGCACATAGAGCACCGAATAAGGCGTGCGCCGTTCCTTGAATCCGTCCTGCCAGATGACCCGCTTTTCGACACCCGGCACGATATCGTCATAGGCGGACTCGATGCTTTCGAAATAGACCTGAACCCCCTCGCCGAACTTGCGCGGATCGAACCGCGGGTGCAGATCTACCTCTTCGCGCGGGCCGAACCAGTAGATCAGCCCGCCGACCACCACCAACGCCAGCAAGGCCCGCCCGAGAAACCGCCCCAGCCGCCACATCAATTGGCCCCCATCACGTCGCGAACCGCATCCTCGATCAGCCCCAGGCACGGCCCGTCCGAGAACCGGTGATCCGCATCCTTGACCAGCAACAGCCGCATGTCCGGCCCGCTGGCATGGTCGAGCAGCCGTACAGCGGTGTCGACCGAAACCGCCGTATCCGCCGTGCCTTGCAGGAACCGCACAGGAAAAGGCAGGTTCAATGGCGACCGCAACACCAGCCGCAACCGGCCATCCTCGATCATCCGCTTGGTGATGATGTAGGGCTCCATGTAATCCGAGGGCAACTCAACATGCCCCACCGTCGCCAGCGCCTGTTTCTGTTCGTCGCTGAACGAGGCCCAATAGCCGTCCTCGGTGAAGTCCGGCGCCGCCGCGATGGTGACCATGCCGGCGATCCGCTCGGGCATGGTCCGCGCCAGCAACAGCGCCTGCCACCCGCCCATGGACGAACCCACCACGATAAGCGGCCCCTGGGTCAGCGCTGAAACCGCCGCAACCGTGTCCTCGTGCCAATCCCCGATGCAACCTTCCTCGAACCGGCCGGAACTTTCGCCATGCCCGGAGTAGTCGAACCGCAGATAGGCCTGCCCACGCGCCCGCGCCCAGTCCTCCAGATGCACCGCCTTGGTGCCCTCCATGTCCGACTTCAGACCACCCAGAAAAACGACCGTGGGCCCCACCCCTTCGCTCTTGTGATAGGCCAGCCGCCGCCCCTGCGGCGTTTCCAGAAATGTCGTCGCTGCCATGAAACCCTCACTTGCTTTTCCAGCATCATGCACGCGCCGCGCCCAAGTGCAATTCCCCGCCCCCCTCTTCATCTGGCCTCAAATATCCCGAGGAGCGCGAGGGGCAGCGCCCCTCGCCCCTCACCCTTGACACAGACACCACCACCTGCCACACGGGCCCGACACCATAACCCGCAACCGGGCGTTCTGTGGGCGCCAAACCGACGAGGAGAGCCAGATCATGGCCCTGGATTCAAAATCCGTCTCTCTTACCTTCCCAGATGGCAATTCCCGATCCTACGCGGCAGGCGTCACGCCGGCCGAGGTCGCTGCCGACATCTCCACCTCGCTGGCGAAAAAGGCCATCTCGGCCACCGTCAACGGCCAGCACTGGGACCTGCAGTGGCCCATCGAACAGGATGCCGAAATCGCCATCCACACGATGAAGGACGAGGCCCAGGCCAACGAACTGATCCGCCACGACTTTGCCCACGTGATGGCCCGCGCGGTGCAGGAAATCTGGCCCGCCACCAAGGTCACCATCGGCCCGGTCATCGAAAACGGCTGGTACTACGACTTCGACCGCGAAGAGCCGTTCACGCCCGAAGATCTCGGCCTCATCGAGAAAAAGATGAAAGAGATCATCAACAAGCGCGACCCGGTCACCACCGAGATCTGGGAGCGCGAGCGCGCCATCGAATTCTACAAGGCCAACAACGAGCCCTACAAGGTCGAGCTGGTCGAGGCGATCCCCGGTGACGAACCGGTGCGCATGTACTGGCACGGCCATTGGCAGGATCTCTGCCGCGGCCCGCACCTGCAGCATACCGGCCAACTGCCCGGCGACGCGTTCAAGCTGATGTCCATCGCCGGCGCCTACTGGCGCGGCGACAGCAACCGCCCGATGCTGCAACGCATCTACGGCGTGGCCTTCACTGGCAAGGAAAAGCTCAAGGCGCACCTGCACATGCTGGAAGAGGCCGCCAAACGCGACCACCGCAAGCTGGGCCGCGAGATGGACCTGTTCCACATGCAGGAAGAGGCCCCGGGCCAGATCTTCTGGCACCCCAACGGCTGGACGATCTACACCCAGCTGCAGGACTACATGCGCCGCCAGCAGCGACGCGGCGGCTATGTCGAGGTCAACACCCCGCAGGTGGTGGACCGCAAGCTGTGGGAACGCTCGGGCCACTGGGACAAGTACCAGGAGAACATGTTCATCGTCGAAGTCGACGAGGAACACGCCCGCGAAAAGGCCGTGAACGCGCTCAAACCGATGAACTGTCCCTGCCACGTGGAAATCTTCAAGCAGGGTCTGAAATCCTATCGCGACCTGCCGCTGCGCATGGCCGAGTTCGGATCCTGCGCACGCTACGAACCCTCGGGCGCGTTGCATGGCATCATGCGGGTCCGCGGGTTTGCCCAGGACGACGCCCATATCTTCGCGACCGAGGACCAGATTGGCGACGAATGTGCCCGCTTTATCGGATTTCTAACCGATGTCTACAAGGATCTGGGCTTTGACAGTTTCAAGGTGAAATTCTCGGACCGCCCCGAACAGCGCGCCGGCTCGGACGAGGTCTGGGACAAGGCCGAAGAGGCCCTTCTGACCGCCACGCGCGCCGCAGGGGTCGAGCCGGAACTGAACCCCGGCGAAGGTGCCTTCTATGGGCCGAAGCTGGAATTCGTGCTGACCGACGCGATCGGGCGTGATTGGCAATGCGGCACCTTCCAGGTCGATTTCGTGCTGCCCGAACGGCTGGACGCGACCTATATCGGCGCCGACGGGGCCAAGCACCGTCCGGTGATGCTGCACCGCGCCTGTTTGGGTTCGTTCGAACGGTTCATCGGCATCCTGATCGAGGAACACGCCGGCAAGCTGCCCTTCTGGCTGGCGCCCCGGCAGGTCGTCGTCGCCTCGATCACCTCCGAGGCCGATGACTACGTTCTGGAAGTGGTCAAAACGCTCAAGGCCGCCGGTGTCCGCGCCGAGGCCGACATCCGCAACGAGAAGATCAACTACAAGGTCCGCGAGCATTCGGTCGGCAAGGTCCCGGTGATCCTGGCCGTGGGCCACCGCGAGGTCGAAGAGCGTACCGTCAGCGTCCGCCGCCTGGGCGAGAAGCAGACCCGTGTCCAGTCGCTCGAGGATGTAACAAAAGAGCTGGCGCGCGCGGCCACGCCGCCCGATCTTCTGTAACAATCGGCTCCGCCTTGCAGAAAATCCGGCCCTCAGCACGGGGCCGGACTGAAACATTTTTGGATTTCCTAATTTATTACAGTGCGTTAACTTGCAAGGGGCATTAACGTTCCCTGACACAGCCGTGAGACACGGGCTCGTGAATTCAACAGAGAGGTGTCAGCCGTTACCTTTGTCAATGTCACAAGCAGACATACGCAATCACGAAAAGGATTACCTGAGATGTCGAACACCGCCAAAACCCTCGTAATCGCAAGCGCCGTTGCAGCAGCCGTTGCCGGCACTGCCACCACCGCAGCCGCACAGGCCAAGGAAAAGTGCTATGGCATCTCGAAGGCCGGTCAGAATGACTGTGCCGCTGGTCCGGGCACCACTTGCGCCGGCACCTCGACCGTCGATTACCAGGGCAATGCCTGGACGCTGGTCGATGCAGGCACCTGCACCGATATCGAACTGCCCAAAGCTGCGGACGGAACACCCCGCAAGGGCTCACTGGAACCGCTCGAGCGTGACCTGCCCGCATAAGACTGCCTGACGGTTTACAAGGGCGGGCGTTTTCAAATTGCCCGCCCTCTTTTTTGCCGGAAAGGATCAGGCCCTTGTTGGATGACGCCCGTAAAGTAAACCATTTGCCCGCCGCGCCCGGTGTTGGCTACAAGCCTCAGCACTTTGCCGACCTTCTGGCGCAGCCCGGTCCAGTCGGCTGGCTGGAAATTCACGCCGAAAACTACATGGGCGACGGCGGTCGCCCCCTGGCGCAACTGCGTCACCTTGCCGAACGGTTTCCCATCTCGGTGCATGGCGTGGGCCTGTCGATCGGCGGCGAAGGACCGCTGGACGCCGAGCACCTGGACCGATTGAAACACCTTGTGGGCTGGCTGAACCCGGCCAGCTTTTCAGAACATCTGGCATGGTCCACCCATGACAGCCAGTTCCTGAACGATCTGCTGCCCCTGCCCTATACAGACGCCACACTGGCGCGCATCTGCGATCATATCGATCAGGTACAAGAGACGGTGGGCCGGCAGATGCTGCTGGAAAATCCGTCCAGCTATCTCGCTTTTGCCGAAAGCACGTGGTCTGAACCCGACTTCTTGCGCGAGGTCGCACGCCGGACCGGATGTGGCCTACTGCTGGACGTCAACAATGTTTTCGTCTCGGCCACCAATCTGAATTACAGCCCGCAGGCCTATATCGACGCCTACCCTGTGGACCAGGTTGGCGAGATCCACCTGGGTGGCCACGACGAGGACGAGGACGACCATGGGCAACCCCTGCTGATCGACAGCCACGGCCGCGCCGTCGTCGACCCGGTTTGGGCTTTGCTGGATTATGTGCTCGACCAATCAGGCCCCAAACCCGTGCTGATCGAATGGGACAATGACGTGCCCGACTGGCCCACCCTGCGCGCCGAGGCTGAACGCGCGCAATCCGCGCTGGACCGGATCCCGGCATGAGCGTTTCGCAATCGGAATTCCGGGCGGCCTTGCTGGACCCGGCAGCCCCCGTGCCCGACGGGTTGCTGGACGACCAGGCCCGCCCCGCCGGACGCCGCTTCAGCGTCTATCGCAACAACGTAGCCGTGTCGCTGACCGAAGCCATGCACCAGGCATTTCCGGTCATAACCAAGCTGCTGGGTCCGCAGAACATGGACGGTCTGGCCGGGCTCTACCTGCGTCAGCACCCGCCGACCTCCCCGCTGATGATGTTCTATGGCGAGAGCTTCCCCGAATTTCTCGCCGACACCAAGCAACTGGCGCATCTGGGCTATTTGCCCGACGTGGCGCGACTTGAGCTCGCCCTGCGCCGGTCGTACCACGCCGCCGACAGCCAGCCGATCGCGCCCGACGTGCTGGCCACCCTGCCGCCCCAGGACTTGATGCAGGCCCGGCTGGGCATTGCCCAGGCCATGCAGCTGATCCGGTCCGACTGGCCCATTTACGCCATCTGGTTGTTCAACACCGAAGACGGCGCGCCAAAGCCCGAGCCCGGTGCGCAGGACGTGCTGATCACGCGCGCTGAATTCGACCCGTCGCCGCACCTGCTGCCCCCCGGCGGGCTCGACTGGATCACCGCCATTCAGGCCGGCCGGACCATTGGCCAGGCCTTCGAGACAACCACCGCTCGGACGCCCGCATTCGACCTGGGTGCCACCCTGGCACTGCTGCTGCAGGGCAATGCGATCACTTCTGTCACCATCGAAAGGCCGGAAACATGACTGCCCTAATTTCTCTGCACAATTCCGCATTCGGTAAGCTGGACCACGCCTCGAGCTGGCTGACGCCGACAGTGGCGCGGCTGACCTTTGCTGCGGTTCTTCTGGTCTATTACTGGAACTCGGCCATGACCAAGCTGGGCAGCGGCTTTTTTGGGTTCCTTTTCCCTTCGGACGGGGCCTATGTGCAGATCTTCCCCAAGGCGATGGAGGCCGTCGGCTATGACAGCTCGCAGCTTGGGTTCTTTACCTGGCCCGTTGCCGTCGCCGGCACGTGGGCCGAGTTCATCCTGCCAGCATTGCTGCTGGTGGGGCTGTTCACTCGCCTTGCCGCCCTGGGCATGATCGGGTTCGTCTGGGTGCAGACATTCACCGATGTCACCGGGCATGGGGTCAAGCTGGGCAGTCTGTTCGACAACACCATCACCCTGATGGATCAGCGGGTTATGTGGACCTTCCTGTTCGTGGTTATCGTGATCAACGGCGCGGGCCCGCTCTCGCTCGATCGGGTTCTCCGCCTGAAATGACCTAGAAATGCGCCTTGGGTTCGTCCGGCTTGCCCGCGGCGATCCCAAGCAGCCCCGCGACGCCGGCGAAGGCAATGGGGAACATGGTAAACACGCCAAAGCCAAAGGCGTAGTACATTCCCGCCGCGGAAATCAGCAGCAAGACCCCCGCCACCAAAGCCCGGGCGTGCGCCATCGCACCCCCGGCAATCGCCAGCATCGGCGCAAAGATCGAGGCCGTCTTGATCAGTTCCGGGTTCTCCACCTGCTCGGCCAGACCTTCAATCTCGCCATAGCGATCCACCAATTCGACGAACCCGTACCCGAAAAACCCGACGATCATTCCGACCAGCCCGGCGATGACCCCCAGGATCATGGCTGCGTTTCGCATGCTGTCTTCCTTGCTGTTGCGTCGTGACAGATAGGCACCCTCTCAGACAATGCCAAGGCCGGCTTGGGTCTGCGGGGTCCAGCCCAGATACATCTCGGCCCCGTTTTCGATCAGCGGCCGCTTCATCAGCGTGGGGTGGTCAGCCAGCAGTTCCAGAACCGGACGCGCGCGCGCGGCCGCGTCCAATCCGCGCCAGGTCGTTGAACGGGTGTTGAGCAAGGTGTCGCCGAAACGCGCAAATGCCCGCGCCAGTACATCGGCCGGCACGCCTTGCAAGCGCACATCTACAAACTCGGCATCCGGAAGCGATTTCAACGCCTTGCGGCAAGTGTCACAGGTCTTGAGACCATAAAGGCGCATGGCCGGTCCTCTTTGGTTTTTGATCCAATTTCGGGCAAAACGCAGTGCCTGGCCCAGTATTCCTTGATTTTTTACCGCACCGTGCAATGTTGAAAAAGGCGAAACACATAATTTACGCCGTCTCGTTCGCTCGGAACTGCGTCGATTGGTGGTCGCTTTGACTATGCCCTGTCATTTTGCAGGGTGACGCGCAAGGAGAAGGAGACACGGAATTATGCCTACTGGCACCGTGAAGTGGTTCAATACGACCAAAGGCTATGGTTTTATTGCCCCTGATGAGGGTGGCAAGGATGTGTTTGTTCATATCTCGGCCGTAGAACGATCCGGCCTGACCGGACTCGCCGACAATCAGAAAGTCTCGTACGAGTTGCAGGACGGACGCGACGGCCGCCAAATGGCGGGTGATTTGAAGCCCATGTAATCGGTCCGCCCGTCCGGGCGGCGCCCTGAAACAAGGTCGACGGCCAATTTGCGGGCCGTTGACCGCTCCTCTACCGCCCCCTATGCCCTGCGCCGGTTTTTTGACCGGGTCGGCTGTTTGCGAAGCGGTCATGACGTTGCCCAGACAGGCTGCGTGGCTAGGTGTTGCGGATCACCGCCTCGAACTCCCGCCACTCGCGCGCGGTCATGCCCGAGTTCTCCTGTGTCACCGCCTCACCTTGCAGCATGCGCCGCAGTGCTTCGACCATCTGCGCTGACAAGTTGACCGCACCCAGGCGGTAGTCCTCGAACGCCTTGTAGGCGAACGGAACCCAGTCAGCCACGATTTTGCACATGGTTTCGGCATAGACCCGGATTTCGTATTGCGCATGCGGGTCGGCCCGCAACCGCAGGAAATGGAACAAGTTATGCAAGTCCACCTTCCAGTACCACTGCGTGTAGATGTTGGCCGGCAGGTTCATCCGCGCCAGTTCGCGCGCCAGCCCCTGCTGGCCGTCCTGGCTGATCATCGCTTCGTAATTGTCGTAGCAGCGGGCGCTGTCGGCCTTGAGAATGTCCAGCACGCGGGCAGCTTCTTCACCCTGCAACGCCTCTCCCCGGCCCTGATTGTTGACCGCCGACTGCGCCGCCAATTGATCCGGCGCGGGAATGTAGAATTCCCGGTCAAGGATCGAATAGCGGGCGGAGTATTCATTTACATTCGCCGTGCGGTGCCGGATCCACTGTCGTGCTACGAAGACCGGCAGTTTGACATGCAGCTTGACCTCGCACATCTCGAACGGGGTCGAGTGCCAGTGCCGCATCAGATAGCGGATCAACCCCTCGTCATTCTGCACCGATTTGGTGCCCTTGCCGTACGAGACCCGCGCCGCCTGGCAGATCGCCGCGTCGTCGCCCATATAGTCGATCACCCGCACGAAACCGTGGTCCAGAACCGGGTGTGCGGTGTACAGATGCTCTTCCATGCCGGGCGCCACGACTCGACGGGTCGGCTGCGTCTGGGTGCGTTGTTCTTCGATTTCGGCCAGTTGTTCGGCAGACAGCGGCATGAAATTTCCCTCTCCAGCATTGAGTCGTCTAACACTATATATCGGCAGCACTGGCATCGAAACCGCGATATGTACGGCGCTTTGTGCATTTTTCGGATGGAGCCCTGCCCGCCCCTCGACACCCACCGACAGCGCGCTAAGCTGACGCAGATCATCTTGAAAAAAGGAAAACACGATGGGGCTGAAATACCTCCACACGATGGTTCGAGTGAAGGACCTGGACAAATCCATGGCGTTCTACAAGCTGCTGGGGTTGCAGGAAACCCGCCGTTATGACAGCGAAGAGGGGCGGTTCTCGTTGATCTTCATGGCACCTCCGGGACAGGAGGACGCACCGATTGAACTGACCTACAACTGGGACGGCGATGATGGTCTGCCCAGCGACAGCCGCCATTTCGGGCACATCGCCTATGGCGTCGACAATATCTATGAAACCTGCCAGCACCTCGCCGACAACGGCGTCGTCATCAACCGCCCGCCGCGCGACGGGCGCATGGCCTTTGTGCGCTCGCCGGACAACATCTCGATCGAACTGTTGCAGAACGGCGAACCGCTGCCCCCGGCCGAGCCCTGGGTCAGCTTGGAAAACACCGGCCACTGGTGATCCGCTGGTTGACAGCCTTGGGGTTGGCCGCCTTGGCCGGCCCCGTTCAGGCCGAGCAATGCCGCCTGGCACTGCTGCTTGCACTCGACATCTCGGTATCGGTCGATGCAACCGAGGACGCGCTGCAGCGTCAGGGCTTGGCCGCCGCGCTGGTTGCGCCCGAGGTTGAACGGGCGTTCTTTTCGTCGCCCATGCCCGTGGCCTTGGCCGCCTATGAGTGGAGCGGGCGAAACACGCAGCATGTCATCCTGCCCTGGCAGATGATCGAAACCCGGGCCGATCTGCTCGATGTGGCCCGGCGCATCGGTCGTTCCACCCGCTCCGATGCCGGGTCCGCCACAGCCATGGGCCACGCGCTGGGGTACGGTGCAACCTTGATGCGCCAAGCCCCGCCCTGCCTGTTCCAGACCATTGATCTGTCGGGGGACGGATCGAACAATGACGGCTACGGCCCGCAGATCGCCTATCGCCATTTCCCCTTTGAAAACGTCACGGTCAACGGGTTGGTCATCAACGCCGCAGATTTCGAAGGCGAGCTGTTCCTGATTCCGTTCTTTGAAAACAACGTCCTGCACGGCCCCGGAGCCTTTCTGGAAATCGCCCAGGGATTCGAGGACTTCGAACGCGCCATGCGCCGCAAACTGGAGCGCGAGTTGACCAGCCTGCAGATCGGCGCGCTGGAGAGGGCCGTCCGATGATCGTCCGAGCGCTGGCGTTGTTGATGTGCCTGGTCGCGACCCCGCTTGCCGCCCAATGCCGACAGGCACTGGCGCTGGGGCTGGATGTTTCGGGCTCGGTCGACAGCCGTGAGTACCGATTGCAACTGGACGGGCTGGCGGCAGCCCTGCAGCGGCCCGAAGTGCAAGACCTCATCCTGTCGGACCCGAGCACACCGATCCGGCTTGCCGTCTTCGAATGGAGCGAAACCAGCTTTCAACGCGTGCTCATCGACTGGACCACTCTGCGCAGTTCGTCCGACCTGCAGGCCATCGCCGAACGCCTGAAAGCCACCCGCCGCTCGTCGGCGCCACAAGGCACCGCGGTGGGGGCTGCGATGCAGTTCGGCGCCGGGCTTCTGGCTGGGCAAGCGGATTGCTGGAAGCGCACGCTTGATCTGTCGGGGGACGGCAAGCACAATGTCGGCCCACATCCGCGAACGGCCAAGTCAGCGCTGCGCAGCGCTGGCCTCACGATCAACGGTTTGGTGATCGGCGCCGACGATCCCGGCAACGGCGACGCTCGCTTTGTCCAGATCGGAGAGCTTTCAGCCTATTACAATGCCTGGGTCATATTGGGCCCCGGCGCGTTCGTCGAAACTGCGTTGGGGTTCGAAGCCTACGAGGACGCCATGACCCGTAAGCTGATCCGCGAGCTTGACGCGCTGGTGTTGTCGCAGGGCCTGCCCGCCACGGATCAGTAGATATAGCGGATCTGGTCCGTCCAGTACCGCTCAACCCGGCGCAGCGCGCTGGTGATGTCTTCGATTCCGTCCGCGCCCAAGACACCTTTGCTCTGCAGCCCGTCCGCGTGGCGTGCAAACAGGTTGGCCACGATATCGCGAATCTCGCGCCCGCGTTCGGTCAGCCGAACCCGGACCGAGCGCCGATCGATCTCGCAACGCTGATGGTGCATATACCCCATCTCGACCAGTTTCTTGAGGTTGTAGCTGACATTGCTGCCTTGGTAATAGCCGCGGCTTTTGAGTTCACCCGCCGTCACCTCGTGATCGCCGATGTTGAACAACAGTAGAGCCTGTACGGCGTTGATCTCCAGCACACCGACCCGCTCGAACTCGTCCTTGATGACATCCAGCAGCAGCCGATGCAGGCGTTCGACCAGGGCCAGCGCCTCCAGATAGCTGGACATGAACCCCTTGGCCCCCGGCGCGGAGACCTGCATTTCCAAACTCATCCGATCCTCCGATTCAGTCGCGCTGTTCTCGAAACTTTGGCGCGAAATCCCGAACAATCGGTTAAATCCGGATTTTCCTCATTTTTGAAAGGTTTGCGCGATTTCCGAGATCAAATCCTCAAACGGAGCGGGCGGCGCAACCTGTCCGGTGACCCACTGATAGAGATCCTGATCGTTCTCATGCAGCAGCGCGTCGTACCGGTCCAGCCCAGCATCGTCCATCGCATCCAGATTGCGCTCGGCATAGGCCTGCAGGATGATGTCCATCTCTTTGATGCCACGTCGCATCGACCGCATCTTCATCCGTTTGATCCGGGTTTCGCGCGTTTCGGTCATTCGCCTTTCTCCAGCTTCAAACGCAAGGCCTTTTCCACCCGCGCTAGCCGCTCGGAACTGGCGCGCATCTCACCGCGGATCGCACGCAGCTCGGCAACCAGCGGAGCCAGCTCGGCATCTCCTTCTACAAGATCGGGCACGCCCGCGCCCTCGCCTTCGCCGGTCAGCAACCACATGATCGACACGTTCAGCATGCCCGCCATCATCGACAGCTTGTTTGCCCGCGGCTCGGACATGTCGTTTTCCCACCCGACCACGGTGGCCTTCTTGACACCCAATCTCCGCGCCAGTTGGGCTTGGGTCATGCCGGCGGCTTCGCGTGCGCCGGCCAGACGATCTCCGAACGTCGCCGCCTCGGGTCCGAACCAGTCGGTTTCGTCGCTCATCAAACTCTCCAGTTCTGCAAATGCATATCGCTTGATCGTGTTTCGGGCGCACCCTATGACAGTCGGGACCAACATACAAACGGGGCCGTCCATGAGCTTTCTGTCTGCGACACTGTCGCGCGTCAAACCTTCGCCCACCATCGCCATGACGGCCAAGGCCGCCGAGTTGCGGGCCGCCGGGCGCGACGTCATCGGCCTGAGCGCGGGCGAGCCCGATTTCGACACCCCGCAGAACATCAAGGACGCCGCCGTCGCCGCCATCGCCGCGGGCAAGACCAAATACACCGCACCCGACGGCATCCCCGAGTTGAAACAGGCCATCTGCGCCAAATTCAAGCGCGACAATGGGCTGGACTACACGCCCGCGCAGGTCTCGGTCGGCACGGGCGGCAAGCAGACGCTCTACAACGCGCTGATGGCCACGCTGAACCCGGGCGACGAGGTGATCATCCCCGCCCCCTACTGGGTCAGCTATCCCGACATGGTGCTGCTGGCCGGGGGCACCCCGGTGCCGGTGGAAACCACGCTGGAAAACCGCTTCAAGCTGACCGCCGAACAGCTCGAGGCCGCGATCACGCCCAAGACCAAGTGGTTCATCTTCAACTCGCCCTCGAACCCCACCGGCGCGGGCTATTCGTGGGACGAGCTCAAGGCCCTGACTGATGTTCTGATGCGTCACCCCCATGTCTGGGTCATGTCCGACGACATGTACGAACATCTGGCCTATGACGGGTTTCAGTTCTGCACGCCCGCGCAGGTCGAACCGGGGCTCTATGATCGCACGCTCACCTGCAACGGCGTGTCCAAGGCCTATGCCATGACCGGCTGGCGCATCGGCTATGCCGCGGGCCCCGTCGAGTTGATCGCGTCCATGCGCAAGATCCAGTCGCAATCCACGTCGAACCCCTGTTCGATCAGCCAGTGGGCCGCGGTCGAGGCACTGAACGGCACGCAGGAATTTCTTGCGCCGAATAACGGGATGTTCAAACGCCGCCGCGATCTGGTCGTGGACATGCTGAACCAGATCGAGGGCATCACCTGCCCCACCCCCGAGGGCGCGTTCTACGTCTACCCCTCGATCGCCGGGCTGATCGGCAAGACCACGCCCGCCGGGACGGTCATCGACAGCGACGAGGCCTTTGCCACGGCCTTGCTGGAAGAGGCCGATGTGGCCGTGGTGTTTGGCGCGGCTTTCGGCCTGTCGCCGAATTTCCGCGTCAGCTACGCGACCTCGGACGAGGCCTTGACCGAGGCCTGCACCCGCATCCAGCGGTTCTGCGCTTCCCTGAAATAACCCCGAGACCCCCATGTCCGCGACCCTACCCGAATACTATTTCCGCGTCCGCGAGAACGGCGCCGCAGTCTATCGGATCGACACGGAAAACCGACAGCGCCGGATCGAGATGGATCAGATCGCGGTCGTCAACATCCGCAATGGCGAGGTCAAGCCACACGGCCAGCGCACTCTGACCGAGGCCGACAAGGCCGAGATCGCCCGCTGGATGGAGGACCGCAAGGCGCTGTTGGCGCAGCGTGACATCGACGACATCCACCGAACCATCGACCATCTGAACCTGACGGCGCAATGGGCCCAGTCCAAGGCGACTGACAACCAGTTGGAACAGGTCACCGACCGGCTGCTGCTGGCGATGCATGACTTGCGTTCGGTCTTGGTGCGCAAGAAGGCCGACCGCCAGCCCAAGAGCTGAGAGGCTATTCGGCCGGCACGCCCACCGCCTTGACCGAGCGCGTCCAGAACCGTGTCATCAGCAGGACGGCGGCCGAGGCCAGCCCCAGCACCAGCCCCAACCAGACTCCGATACCGTCCATCCCGCGGATGAAGCCGAAATAGTACGAAGCCGGGATCCCCACGACCCAATAGCTGAGCCCGGCCATCACCATCGGCACCTTGGCGTCCTGCAGCCCGCGCAGCAGGCCCAGCGCGATTACCTGCGCCCCATCCACCAGTTGGAACAGCGCGGCCATAGCCAACAGCCCGGCCCCGATCGCCAGGATCTGCGGGCGCTGCGGGTCGTCCGATTCGACGAATACCGAGATCAGCGGCTCGGCGCAGGTCAGGAACAGGATGATCGTCATCACCGAAACCACCAGCGACATGCCTGTGACCGCGATTGCGCCTTTTTCCAGATGCGCGCGGTCCTTCCGGCCCAGCGCATTGCCGGCGCGGATCGTCGCCGCGTTGGACAGGCCCAGATGCACCATAAAGGTGGCCGAGGCCAGGTTCAGCGCGATCCCATGCGCCGCCAGCGGCACCTGCCCGATCCAGCCCATCATGAAGGCCGAGGTCGCAAACAGCGACACCTCTGCCAGAAGGGTCAGACCAATCGGCACGCCAAGCTTCAGCACGCTGAAGAACATCTCCCAGTCCGGGCGCCAGAACCGCTGGAACAGACTGTGTTCCGGCAGGACCTTCACCGCGTAGATGATGACCGCCACCAGGGACACGGTCTGGGTCACCACCGAGGCGATCGCCGCCCCCATCACGCCCAGTTCCGGCGCGCGCCAATTGCCGAAGATCAGCGCATAGTTGGTCAGGCCGTTGACCACTGCCGCCGCGACGGTGATCCACAGCACGATCTGCGTGCGCTCAAGCGCGGCCAGATAGGATTTCAGCACCATCACCACCAGCGCCGGAAACAGACCCCAGCCCGCGACCCGCAGATACTCGGACGCGGTCTGCGCCACTTGCGGATCCTGATCCGTGGCGATCAGAATCGGGTAGGACCACCACAGCAGCGGCATCACCAGCATGCCATACAGCAGCGACAACCACAGACCCATGCGGGTGCTGCGGCGAATGCTGGTTTCATCCTCCTCGGCAGCCGAGGTGGCAACCATCGGCATCACCGCCAAGCCGAATCCGCCCCCGAACAGGAACAGCACGAAATAGAAACTGCCGGCCAGCGTCACCGCGGCCAGCGCCTCGACATCGTACCGGCCCAACATGATCGTATCGGTCAGGCCGATGGCAAACTGGGCCAGATGACCACCGATCAAGGGCAGCCCCAGCACCGCAATCGCCCGGACATGGGCAGGATAAGTCATCACCTTGCTCATCCCGCCAGCCTTATGCCCGGCCCCGACACGGGGCAAGGGCTCATCTGGAAAATCTCGATCCGAGACCAGCTGCCCGCCGATCAGCTCGCCCGGGCATCAGGATGCAGGGCCGTGCCCAGGATGTGATCCGACCGGTGGACCACATGATGCGCCTGACCCACGATCAACGGATCGGGCTGGCCCACGACGTCATGATCCTTGTCCGGATAATCCAGCGTCGACAGGAAATGCCGCATGCAGTTCAGCCGGGCGCGTTTCTTGTCGTTCGACTTGACGATGGTCCAGGGCGCGTCGGCGGTGTCGGTATAGAAGAACATTGCCTCTTTCGCCTCGGTGTAATCGTCCCATTTGTCCAGACTGGCCTTGTCGATGGGCGACAGCTTCCACTGCTTCAGCGGGTCGGTCTCGCGGCTCTTGAAACGGCGAAGCTGTTCGTCCCGCGTGACCGAGAACCAATACTTGTAAAGTTGGATCCCGGACCGCACCAACATGCGCTCCAACTCGGGCGTCTGGCGCATGAACTCGAGGTATTCGTTGGGGGTGCAGAACCCCATCACCCGCTCGACTCCAGCCCGGTTGTACCAGGATCGATCGTAGAACACCATTTCGCCGACCGTGGGCAATTCCTGAATGTAGCGCTGATAATACCACTGGCCCTTCTCCTCCCAGGTCGGTTTGTTCAGCGCGACCACGCGGGCCTGACGTGGGTTCAGATGCTCCATGAACCGCTTGATCGTGCCGCCCTTTCCGGCGGCGTCACGACCCTCGAACAGCAGAACGAACTTCTGCCCGGTCTCCTGTGCCCACAGCTGCACCTTCAGCAACTCGGCCTGCAATTGGGCCTTTTGCTTTTCATAGACCGAGCGGGACAGCTTGGTTCGATAGGGGTATTCGCCGCTTTCGAAAGCCTGCCGGATCTTTTCGCGGGTCGGCGCCTCCGGATCCGCCTTCGGCTTGGCCGCGGCGGCCTCGGGCGTTGAGTTCGGTTTCTGCTGGGTCACTGCATCCATGCGATCACTCCGGTTTTGCTGTTCACCGAAACACCTAGCAAATTTGCATCTTTTTCGCGTTGATCCGTATCAAGTTGACTTCGCTCTCAGGTCCGAAAATGCTGTGCCAGGCGGCATCACCCAGGAATTGTGCATGAAAACCGAATATCTCGACCTGAACGGCCAGCCGTTCTTCGTCCGTCGCTGGGGCAATGCAGACCTTCCACCATTGCTGATGCTGCACGGCTTCCCGGAATACGGGGGTGCCTGGTCCGACCTTGCCCCGCACCTGGCGGACCATTTCCACTGCATCGCCCCCGACCAGCGCGGCTATGGCCAAAGCTGGGCGCCCGAAGGCACCGAGCATTACGTCCTCTCACAGCTCGTCTCGGACATGGCCGCCCTGATCGAACAGATCGGCGCGCCGATCACCGTTCTGGGCCACGACTGGGGCGCCTCGGTGGCCTACGGCCTCGCCATGTTCCGCCCTGGACTCGTCAGCCGCCTGATCATCGCCAATGGCGTCCACCCCTACCCCTTCCAGCGCGAGATGGCCAAGGGCGGCGCGCAATCCCAAGCCTCGCAATACATCAACCAGCTCCGCGCACCCAACTCGGCCGACTGGCTGTCCGCGGACAATTTCGCCAAACTCAAACAGTTCTTCCGGCACGGCATGGGCACCGACTGGCTGACGCCCGACCAGATGCAATCTTATCGCACGGAATGGGCCCGCCCCGGCCGCCTCGACGCCATGCTGAACTGGTACCGCGCCTCGCCCCTGCAGGTCGCCGACCCCGGCAAGCCGCTGGCCGACCCACCGCAACTGCCGACCGAGCGGCTGCGC
The DNA here is from genome assembly GCF_059613165.1 of Ruegeria sp. BHSB172. Classification (NCBI taxonomy): domain Bacteria; kingdom Pseudomonadati; phylum Pseudomonadota; class Alphaproteobacteria; order Rhodobacterales; family Roseobacteraceae; genus Ruegeria; species Ruegeria sp. BHSB172. Next base: position 53,786 of record NZ_JBXWRZ010000009.1, on the reverse strand, counting down.
GTGGCCTGCCCGCACCTGCTGATCTGGGGCCCCGAGGACAAGGCCCTGCTGCCGGAAACCACCGAAGGGCTCGAGGATTTCGCCCCCGACCTCACCCGCGTCACCATCCCCGGCGCCGACCACTGGCTGCACCACCAGCACCCCCAGAAGGTCGCGCAAGCCATCCTCGACTGGGCCGACAAGACCTGACCCGACCCTTCATCTGGCCTCAAATATCCCGGGGAGCGCGAGGGGCAGCGCCCCTCGCTCGCACAACGCCCGCCCCCCGACTTTGCCCACAACACCTCGCCCCCCTCTTTCCCAGACCCACATCACCTGCCATAATGGGCCCAAACCCAAGAACAAGAGCAGCCCCCATGCCCGACGACCTGTTGACGCCCGAATCCGCCACCACCTACGACGCCTCCTCGATCGAGGTCCTCGAAGGTCTGGAGCCCGTCCGCAAGCGACCGGGCATGTATATCGGCGGCACCGACGAACGGGCGCTGCACCACATGGTGGCCGAGATCCTCGACAACTCGATGGACGAGGCCGTCGCCGGCCACGCCAACCGGATCGAGGTGGAACTGCACGAGGATTACGCGGTCACCATCCGCGACAACGGCCGCGGCATCCCGATCGACCCGCACCCGAAATTCCCCGACAAATCCGCGCTCGAGGTGATCCTGTGCACCCTGCACGCGGGCGGCAAGTTCTCGGGCAAGGCCTACCAGACCTCGGGCGGCCTGCACGGCGTGGGTGCCTCGGTGGTCAACGCGCTGTCGGATTCGATGGTCGTTCAGGTGGCCCGCAACAAGGAACTGTATGAACAGCGATTCTCGCGCGGCATCCCGCTGGGCCCGGTCGAAAAGGTCGGCGCCGCCCCCAACCGGCGCGGCACCACCGTCACCTTCCACGCCGACGACCAGATCTTCGGCCACCACCGGTTCAAACCCGCGCGCCTGTTCAAGTCGATCCGCTCCAAGGCCTACCTGTTCTCGGGCGTAGAGATTCGCTGGAAATCCGCCATCGACGACGGCGAAACCCCCACCGAGGCCACCTTCCACTTCCCCGGCGGCCTGTCGGACTACCTCAAGGAGACGATGAACGGCTCCTCGACCTATGCCGACCAGCCATTCGCCGGAACCGTCGATTTCAACGAGAAGTTCGGCACCCCCGGCAAGGTCGAATGGGCGATCAACTGGACGCCCTCGCGCGACGGCTTCATCCAGTCCTACTGCAACACCGTGCCGACGCCCGAGGGCGGCACCCATGTCGCCGGCTTCTGGGCCGCGATCCTCAAGGGCATCAAGGCTTACGGCGAGCTGATCAACAACAAGAAGGCCGCCCAGATCACCCGCGAAGACCTCATCACCGGGGGCTGCGCGCTGGTCTCGTGCTTCATTCGCGAGCCGGAATTCGTCGGCCAGACCAAGGACCGCCTCGCCACGGTCGAGGCGCAGCGGCTGGTGGAGAACTCGGTCCGCGACCATTTCGACAACTGGCTGGCCGCCGACACCAAATCCGCCGGCGCCATCCTCGACTTCCTGATCCTGCGGGCCGAGGAACGCCTGCGCCGCCGCCAGGAAAAGGAAACCGCCCGCAAGACCGCCACCAAGAAACTGCGCCTGCCCGGCAAGCTGGTCGATTGCTCGGCCACCAACCGCGAGGGCACCGAGTTGTTCATCGTCGAGGGCGACTCGGCCGGCGGCTCGGCCAAGATGGCCCGCGACCGCAAGACCCAGGCCCTGCTGCCCCTGCGCGGCAAGATCCTGAACGTGCTGGGCGCGGCCTCATCGAAACTGGGCTCGAACGCCGAGATCAACGACCTGACGCAGGCGCTGGGCGTGGGGCTGGGCAGCAATTTCAACCTCGACGATCTGCGCTATGACAAGGTCATCATCATGACCGACGCCGACGTGGACGGCGCGCATATCGCCTCGCTGTTGATGACCTTCTTCTTCACCCAGATGCGTCCGATGATCGACGCGGGCCACCTGTATCTCGCCTGCCCGCCGCTCTACCGCCTGACCCAAGGCGCGAAACGCGTCTATTGCCTGGACGAGGCCGAGCGCGACATGTGGCTGGAAAAAGGCCTGGGCGGCAAGGGCAAGATCGACGTCAGCCGCTTCAAGGGTCTGGGCGAGATGGACGCCAAGGACCTCAAGGAAACCACGATGGACCCCAAGTCGCGCAAATTGATCCGCGTGACCATCGACGAGGACGAACCCGGCGAGACCGGCGACCTGGTCGAGCGCCTGATGGGCAAGAAACCCGAACTGCGGTTCCAGTACATTCAGGAGAACGCGCGGTTTGTGGAGGAGTTGGATGTTTGACGTATGGCCCTGAGCATCACTAAGGTCGTTCCAGAATTCCTTTCGAGCAATCCAGAAAAGCGCTTCACGGCGCGAGAGATCGCGACGTGGATATTCGAAAACTACCGCCAAGACTGTGAAGAAAAACGTGCACGCAGCAGGGCGAAGAAAATCCCCTTGGACACGGATGACGCACTCATCCAACAACTCGTTGCTGAAATTGGATCGCAGAGGCGGTCGATTACGCGAAACCCGAAAATTCGCGCGACAGAAGGTCGACCCCGGAAATTCTATTATTCTGAACTAAGCGAGGACGATGAGGTCGGCTCGGCCAATCTGTCTGACAAGACCACCTTAGCATCGAACCAAATCCGAGAGTCCGATCTTTACCCTCTATTGTCCAATTACCTTAGAGATGAATTGGATGTTTTTTCGGTGCGCATCGATGAAAAACGCGCCACCAATCGCAGAGGGCAAAATGGAAATCGGTGGTTGTTTCCCGATCTTGTGGGACTTGAGGATCTAAGCGCCACGTGGGACCGCGAAACCAAAGACTGCGTGAAAGAGTTTGGGGACACGAGGGCCAAGCTTTGGTCTTTCGAGGTGAAGCTTCATCTGAATTCAACCAATGTAAGGGAAGCATATTTCCAAACCGTGAGTAATTCGTCGTGGGCCAACCTTGGATACCTTGTGGCTGCTGAGATTGAAGGCAGATTGACCATGCAGGAACTTCGGACCCTATCCGGAGTGCACGGTATCGGAGTGATGGAGTTGAACCCTTCATCGCCCAGCGACAGCCAAATTTTGATCCCTGCCAGAGAGAGACAGTCGGTCGATTGGCTCAGCGCCGACAGACTAGTGCAGGAAAATTCTGATTTCCGTCAATACATCAAAGTCGTGCGGCACTTTCACCAAACCGGCGATCTTCGCAAATCTGATTGGGACTTCAGCAAGCCGTAGGGTGGGTTTCCAACCCACCTCCCCTCCGACAAATCACCTCGCAACAGTGGGGTAAAACCCCACCCTACCCCAACCACAAACCCCGCGCTGCCGGTGGGCGCGCCCCTCCCCAAATCACCCCACCCTACATCTTCGTGAGCCCCATTGCCTGCGCCCCCCTGCCCCTTAGACTCGCCGCATGAGTTTCATCACCGACAACCAGCTTCTGTTGCTGTTGCTGTTCTTTGCCGCCGGGCTGGTGGGCACCGCCTTTCTATTCCGCAAACCCGCCGGGCACCGGGCGTGGAAGCTGGCCGATCTGGTCTGGGTCGTGCTGGGCGGGCTGGGCGCGCTGGTGGCGGTGCTGGCGGGGCTCTATACCGCCGACAGTTCGCGCCTCGACCGGCAGATCGACGTGGCCTACGCTGCCTCTCAGGCCTTTGACCGCGACGCCGCGCGCTTTCGCCTGCGCTTTTGTGACCCGGCCTATGACCCCGACACCGCCGTGCTGTGCGAAAAGGTCGAGTTCCTCTCGGCCTCGACCGCCAACAATGCCGACCTGCCCCTGTTCATCGCGGTCACCAACGAGGTCGCGCCGCTGCAGGGCCTGCACTTTCTGCTGGGCGGCCGCAGTCGCGCGCAGATGGACGAGATGCACGAAAAGGCCGCCCGGGCCGATGCCTTCGACATCGAGCAGTTCCTCATCTTCACCACGCTTGACGACAAAACTCAGGAGGCGATCGACAACATGCGCCGCAAGGTTCCGGCCATCGCCGGCGACTACATCATTCTGGCCCAAAGCTATGATGACCTGATCGAACAGGTGGGGAAGCTGAAGGATGAATGGGAATACCTGCAGGCCAACGCGCATATTCTGGTTCTGCAGATCATCGCGCTGTGCCTTGTCAGTTTTGCCGCCCCGTTCCGTCTGGGAAAATCGGTGGTCGAGCTGCGCAGCAGCCTGGGTGCCTGACCGCATGCGCCTCGGTGGCGAAACCTCTGGCCTTGCCGGTCCATTCGCTTATATGAACAGCCGCACCGATTGCACGAGGACCCAAAGATGAGCACCCGCCGCATTGTGCGCCTGACCGGCGCGGATACCGACAGCTTTCTGCAAGGTCTGGTCACCAATGACATCCGCGGGCTGGACCACGGGCTGGTCTATGCCGCGTTGCTGACGCCGCAGGGAAAATACATCGCGGACTTTTTCCTGAAACGCGATGGCGACGGCGTGCTGCTGGACGTGGCCGAGGATCTGGCAGACATGCTGATCAAACGGCTGAGCATGTACAAACTGCGCGCGGACGTGACGATCGGCGAAACCGAGCTGCATCTGCAGCGCGGAACCGGCCCGGCGCCCCAAGGCGCCCTGTCCGACCCGCGTCATCCGGATTTGGGATGGCGCGCCTATTCGCCCGCCGCCGAGGCCGATGACGGAACCGACTGGGACGCGATCCGGGTCGCCCATTGCATTCCAGAAAGCGGGATCGAACTGACACCCGACACCTATATCCTCGAGGCCGGGTTCGAGCGGCTGCGCGGCGTGGATTTCAAAAAAGGCTGCTATGTCGGACAGGAAGTCACCGCCCGCATGAAGCACAAGACCCAGCTGCGCAAGGGATTGCAGGTGGTTGGAATCGAAGGCGCCGCCCCGGTCGGCACCCAGATCACGTCCGAAGGCAAACCGGCGGGCACCCTGTTCACTCAATCGGGGGGCAAGGCCATCGCTCATCTGCGGCTGGACCGCGCCGGCGCGGACATGCAGGCCACGGATGCGCGGCTGTGGCTGATCGACTGACCTCTGTTGCTCAACCGGCACGACCCTGCACGGGGCTTGCGCAGGGCATTTCTCCGGTGCGGTACCCGGAGTAGAACAGGCAGGCACGAATTGAACGGGCCGAGGGATGCTGAGACTGTACGCAACCATCTGGCGCGCCAGCGCCAAGCGGCAGGTCATACTGATCCTGCTGTCTCTTGCAGTTGCTGCGCTGGCCGCTGCGCCGCTGGAATTTCAGCGTGACATCATCAACCACCTGACCTCGGATGCGGTCGAAAAGGCCCAACTGATCTGGATGAGTGCCGGCATGATGGGCGTCATCCTGCTGAGCCTCGCCCTGAAATGGTTGCTTGGATATCGCGCTGGCACGCTGGGCGAGGACATGATCCGCCGGATCCGCCGATTGCTTCTGGCGCGCGCAAAAGATGTTGACGAGGCCGACGAGGATGTCGGGAAAGGCACGCTGACAACGGCCATTTCCGCCGAGGCCGAAGAGCTTGGCAAATTTGCCGGCGGCGCCTTCACCGATCCGGTCGTGCAGATCGGCACATTGGTCAGTGTGATCGCCTACATTTCGTCCACCCAGCCCTGGCTGGGTCTGATCGCCTTGTCGATGATCGCACCGCAGATCGCCATCGTGCTGATTTCCCAGCGCAAGGTAAACCGCTTCGTCGCCGAGCGCGTGCGCATCCTGCGAAACGCCACCGACCATCTGACCAGCGACGACCTGCAACGGGTCACCCAGGACATCCACGACCAGTTCGACGCCATCTATGAGACGCGGCGCCGCATGTTTCTGTGGAAACTGTCCGCCAAATTTGCCCTGAGCGTGATCAACGGCGCAGGTACGGTGGCCGTACTGATGCTGGGGGGATGGCTTGTCCTGAACGGAAAAACCGACGTGGGCACCGTGGTGGCGGCCACCAGCGGGCTGGCCCGCATCCAGGGCCCCACCGCGTTCCTAATCGCCTTCTATCGGCAGGTCAGCGCCAATCGCATCAAATTCGAACTGATGCTGGAACTGTTCGGCCCCGACCGCGAGCGATACCGCCAGCCCGATGCACGGGCATGAAACAGGCCGCCCCGGGTCTTCCGGCGCGGCCCTGATCCGTATCCGTGACGCGACGTTACGCGCGCTCGGAATATTCCATGGTTTCGGTATTCACCACGATCATCTCGTCCTGCGCGATAAAGGGCGGAACCATGACCTTGACGCCATTGTCCAGAACCGCCGGCTTGAACGAGTTCGCCGCTGTCTGGCCCTTGACGACCGGCTCGGTCTCGACGACCTTGCAAGTGACCTTTTGCGGCAGCGTCGCGTTCAACGCCTCGTTTTCATAAAATTCGACGACGATGGTCATGCCGTCCTGTAGAAACGGCCGGCGCTCGCCCAGCAAATCGGCAGGCAATTCAATCTGTTCATAGGTTTCGGCATCCATGAATACCAGCATGCCGTCGTTCTCGTACAGGAATTGCTGGTCCTTCTGTTCCAGCCGCACCCGCTCGACCTTGTCCGCCGAGCGGAACCGTTCGTTCAGCTTGGTGCCGTTGCGCAGGTTGCGCAGTTCGACCTGAGCAAAGGCGCCGCCCTTGCCGGGTTTGACATGCTCGACCTTGACCGCTGCCCACAGGCCGCCGTTGTGCTCCAGCACGTTGCCCGGACGAATTTCGTTCCCGTTGATCTTGGGCATGAGATAAATCCTTCACACAAGGTTGATGCGTTCGTTGCCGTCCCTATATCTGGCGGGAACATTCCATGCAAGACAACGAAACCTAGTGCTGCACCCGCAGAGAGCTATGCAAATGACGCAACGCAACCATGCAAAATAGGTGTATCCGAATCGCACTAAATCGGTCATAAGGACCGCCACGCCGAAAATTACAAGAGCAAGAACAAGGAAGACGAGATGAGAGATTTCGTTGACGGCACCGCCTTTAACAATGAACAAGGCAACCGTGCCCGCAAACTTTTCGCGGCTGTTGTACTGGCTGCCCTGGACGACGCCATTGCCGATGACAAGAAATACGGCAACGGCCCGGAACAGATTGCCCGCTGGGCCCGCTCGCGCGATGGTCGTGAGGTGCTGACCTGTGCCGGTATCGACCCGAACGAACGTGTCGTCAAAGGCCTGATGGAATTCGTGGGCCGCGGTGTGCGGACCTCGGTTGCCCTGTCGCGCGAAGAAAGCGAGCGTCGCAACGCTGCACAGCAGGCCGAAGCCGCCTGAGGCTTTGCGGTATCTCAAAAAGGCGCGCCCGCGATTGCGGCGCGCTTTTTTGTTGCCCGGACACCTGATGTCGGATTCAGCGCGCCATTCGCCCGTTCCGCGCTTTCCTTGGCCGCTCAAATACGATCATCTGCCACCAACCGCAGGAGGCATGAATGGTGCGCGCGATCATGATTCAAGGCACCGGCAGCAATGTCGGGAAATCGGTTCTGGTGGCCGGCATGGCGCGGGCCTTTGCCCGGCGCGGCCTTCGGGTGGCGCCGTTCAAGCCGCAGAACATGTCGAACAACGCGGCCGTCACCGAAGACGGCGGCGAAATCGGCCGCGCACAGGCCCTTCAAGCCCGCGCCGCAGGCCGCGCCCCACATACCGACATGAACCCGATCTTGCTGAAGCCAGAGACCGACACCGGCGCCCAGGTCATCGTACAGGGCCAGCGCGCCGGAACTATGCGGGCCAAGGATTACCGCAAGGACAAGTCGCGCTTGCTGGCCGCCGCGCTTGAGAGCTTTGACAGACTGTGCGCCGATGCCGATCTAGTTCTGGTGGAAGGCGCGGGCAGCCCGGCCGAGACCAATCTGCGCAGTGGCGACATCGCCAATATGGGCTTTGCCTGTGCCGCCGGTGTTCCCGTGATCCTGGTGGGCGACATCCACCGGGGCGGCGTGATCGCGCAGATCGTGGGAACACAGGCGGTTCTGGAAGCGGGCGATCTGGCGATGATCCGGGGCTTTGCGGTCAATCGCTTCAAGGGTGATGTCAGCCTGTTCGATGATGGCCGCGACGACATCGCGGCCCGCACCGGGTGGCCCTGCCTGGGCGTGGTGCCCTGGTTCGACGACGCGTGGAAACTGCCCGCCGAGGACATGATGGACATCCGTTCGGCCCCGGGCGGAGCGGTCAAAGTGGCCGTGCCACAGCTTGAGCGGATGGCGAATTTCGACGATCTCGATCCGCTGTCAGCCGAACCCGGTGTCACGGTCGAAATCGTTCACGCCGGCCGCGCCCTGCCTGGCGATGCCGATCTGGTGCTGCTGCCGGGCAGCAAATCCACCATCGGCGATCTTGCATTCTTGCGCCGTCAGGGTTGGGATATCGACCTGTACGCGCATGTGCGCCGCGGCGGCCATGTTCTGGGCCTGTGCGGCGGTTATCAGATGCTGGGAAAGACCATCTCGGACCCCGACGGCGTCGACGGGCGGCCGGGTACGGTCGAAGGCCTGGGCCTGCTGGATGTCGAAACGGTCATGGCCAAGGACAAGCAAGTCCGCCTGCGCAGGGCCAAAGCACGGCCCGGCGGCGAACCCGTCAGCGGATATGAAATCCACATGGGCCGCACCGACGGCCCCGATTGCGCACGCGCCTGGCTCGAGGTCGAGGGCCGTGCCGAAGGCGCAGCCAACGCCAGCGACCGGGTCCGCGGCAGCTATCTGCATGGGGTATTTTCCTCGGATGCCTTTCGGGCGCGCTATCTGCGGCAGTTGGGCGTCAAATCGGACCTGGCCTATGAGGACGGCGTCGAACAGACCCTCGATGCCCTGGCCGATCACCTTGAAAAGCATATGGATCTGGATCTTCTGCTGTCCATGGCGGCGAAACCGCAGCGCGGCTGAGGACTACTCGAGCTCTCTTGCATCCAATGCGCGGTTGATTTCGCGCCGGACCAGCTTGCGAATGTTTCGGGTGATCCGCTCGCCCAGTGCGCCTTGCAGTTCTTCGCGCACGACCTGGGCGATCAACGCCTTCAGTTCTTCGACCTCCATCGTCGCGGTGGCCTCTACATCGGTCTCGACGGTCTCGACCGCCCCGCGATCCCGCACGAATTGCGCTGTCGTCTGCGGCTGCTGCGCTTGCAAAGACTCGTCGCGTTCGGTCTCGGCTGCCGTTGTGGCGCCCCCGCCGGCTTCGAAATCCCAGTGGATGCGCCGAGTGCGGGTTCCCGCATATTCGTCGCCACTGTTTCCATCGGGTTCCCATTGATCTTCTGTCCGAGCGATTGCCGCCTCCAAGGCTTCAATCTTGGCACTCAGACTGCCGGCAAGATCCCGTGGACCGGTCTGATTCTCTTTTGGCAGAGCGCCAGCCTTTTCTGCCGTCGTTTCGGTGGCGGTCGGATAGACCCGGTCGGACGCACTGAGAACCATCGGCTCGGGCTTCTGGTTTGCGGGATGAATGCTCGCGAACTCGGCGTCCTTCATCAGAAAGGCGTCAACCGAGAAGTCCCGTGCAAGGCTCGACAACCCGGTCCCACTCTGCGAAGGCGGATCGGGTGCGTCCGAGACTCGCAGCGACTGGGACAAAACCAGCCGCCCCGGTTTCGGCCGGGAGCCGGCGCCTGGCTCAGCCTTGCGCCCCTGATCGCCGACAAGTCGTTTGATCGACGCTAAAACGTCCTCGACACCTGCTGTGACACTGCTATCCGACATGGCTCTCTACCGATCTGGCCTTTTGATCAAGTGTAACCAAACAATCGGTGCGGAACAACAGATAGTGCGCGCGATCACTCGCGACGCAACGCCTTGAGCACACGATCCAGATCCCGGCTCTGCTTGCTGATCTGCGCCGGCGCTTTCTTGACCAGGTTGTAGTATAGCGTCGGGTCATAGATCTGGACGGCCAAACCAAGACGTTCGGCGGTCAAAAGCCCCTGCGCCTGAAGCAACTGGTAGGCCGCCAGCGAGCGTTCGGTCCGCGATGCGATCTCGGCCAGTTGCGCATCCAGCAGGTCTTGCTGTGCGGTCAGAACATCCAGCGTGGTGCGCGCGCCCAAGGTGGCCTCTTCGCGGATGCCGTCAAAGGCGACCTGAGAGGCCCGGACCCGCTCTTCTGACGCGCGCAGACTGGCCGTCGCGGTCTGGAAGCGGACATAGGCGTTGGTCACCCCCTGCGTGATGTCTTTCTGCACGTTCAGCAGATTGGCCCTCGCGGCATCCCGCTGCGCCATGGCGCGGCGAACGTTTGCCGCCAGACGGCCGCCCGCATAGATGGGCTGGTTCAGATTCAGAGAGATCGACGCGTCGTTGGTGTAGTCGTCGTTGTCGTAGCTCTCGGTAATCCCGACATCGGCATTCAGGCTGACATTCGGGCCAAGACCCGCGCGTTGCTGCTGAACCACCAGATCGAGGGCGCGCACCTGATGCTGTGCGGACAGGATGGCCGGGTGGTTCCGCATGGCCAGGCTGATCGCCTCGTCCGCAGATCGCGGCAGTGCCGGCAGACTGGGCTGCCCCGCCGTGCGACCCGGAGTCTTGCCCACCGCATTGACATATTCAGCCTGCGCCGTGCTGAGGTTGCCGCGCGCATCGGCAAGATCGGCCTGCGAGCTGGCCAGTTGCGACTCGGACAGGGCCACATCCGTGCGGGTCACTTCACCCACCTCGAAGCGGTCCTGGGTCGCGCGAAGCTCCTCACCCGACAGGTTCACGTTGTTTTGGCGGATTCGGACCCGCTCTTCTTCCAGCAAAACACCCAGATAGGCCGTTGCGGCCCGGAACAGCACCTGCTGCTCGATATCGATCAGCGCCTGCCGGGTCGCCAGAACGGTTTCCTGCGCCGACTGCTTGCCCAGCAAGGATGCGCCGCCGTCGTACAACAGTTGGCTGAGCGTTATCCCCGAAAAGAATCGCGAGGGTTCGACCGATAATACCGTCGTGCCGATCCGGTTCTTAGTGTAATCCTGACTGACCCGAACGGTCCAGTTGATGATCGGGCGCAGGGCCGAAAGCGCGATCGCGACGTCTTCATCAGCGGCCCGCAACAGAGCGCGGTTCTGCTCCAGCAGGCCGCTGGAGTTGTAGGCCCCGATGAACGCATCGGTCAGGTTGTCTGCCCAAGCCGTCCGCTCGGACGCTACATTCAGTGCAAGGCAGGCTGAAAACACCAACCCCTTGATCAGTTTCGCTGCTGATGTCCCACGCATAATCCAACCCCGTAAACCAAAATTTGTTCTGATTTCGGAACAGTTTGCGGCCAGATTCTCAACTAATCAATAGGGAACGGAAAAGTGTTTCCGAACTATAGCGAAAATGCCCGTTCTTTCGCAAATCCCGGCAAGACCGGCGCCGCGGCATTGAACGCGTGGCGCCAAGTCACGCGCCCGCCGACCTTGCGACCGATCCGGACGGTGCCCAGATTGCCATCAACGAACAGGCAGGCAATGCGGCCATGTTCCTTGAGCTGTTCCAGCAACGCGTCCGGAACCCGTTCAACCCCGCCCTGAACCATGATCACGTCATAGGGGCCATGCTCGGCGGCCCCTTGCGCCAATGGGCCGACATGGATGATCGCATTGTCGATATCGGCCTGGCTGAGATTGGCCTGCGCCTCGGCGGCCATTGCCTCGTCTTCCTCGACGCCCACCACCAGTTGCGCCATGCGCGCGGCGACGGCCGTCGAATAGCCATAGGCCGGACCGATATCCAGCACGACCTCGTCATTGGAAATATTAAGCGCGTCCAGCATTTTGGCCAGGGTCCGCGGCTCCAGTAGGCACCGACCGCCCCCCAGATCGATCAAATCGCCGACATAGGCCACCTCGCGCTGGGAATCCGGCACGAAATCTTCCCGCCGGATTTTCAGCATGGCATCGATAATCGGAAACTTTGTGACATCGGACGGCCGAATCTGGGTATCGACCATCGTTTGGCGTCGGGCTGCGAAATCCGTCATGTGACCGCTCAATCATTTCCCTGGTTCGGATGGCTTTTGCCACAATGCACGCGCCCCGGCAACGGCCCTTGCACGCAAATTCCGGCCCGCGACAATTGGCGTTGCGTCTCGAATACCGGTGACGGTCATTTCCCGTGCAGATTCTTTGCGCGCCCTCTGGACGCCGCGCGGGAAAGCTGCTAGAACCGCTGCTGCACCACGGCAAGTAATTGATATTGCTTGAAAAGGCGAGTTGGCGGAGTGGTGACGCAGCGGATTGCAAATCCGTGTACACCGGTTCGATTCCGGTACTCGCCTCCACTGCTCCGACTTGGTACCGCGTCGCTGCCTTCCGGTTGGTCGAAATCCAGCTCGAACTGTTCTTGGCCGCGCAAGGGGACACTGCCACCTTGGGTTTCGAGCAAGACGCCCCCCGAAGGCCGCCGTTTTGCTGACCGTCGGTTCAGACCGTGCTTCGGCCTTGCGGAATCACCTCGTACCCCGGCTCTTCCGGTTCATCGTCCTGCATCTCGGCCGGAAAACCGGGCGCGGTAATGCTCAGCCCGGTTGCATCCTCGAGCCGTCGAATGACGTTGGGCGACAGCTCGCGCGCGCCATAGCGGGCGATGGCGTCGTCGAAAATCTTGATCATCAACGGGTTCATCTCCAACGGCACGCCGGCGCGGTCTGCGACCTCCTGGAACAGGCCGATATCCTTTTTCACCAGGTCCATGGTGAAGGAAATGTCGCGCGAGCCGTTCAGGATCACCTGGCTTTCGGTCTCATGCACGAAGGACGTGCCGGACGAGATCTTGATCGCCTCGTAGGTGGTGTTCAGGTCCATCCCGGCGGCCTTGGCGGTCACCAGCGCCTCGGCGCAGGTGATCAGGTTGGCAGTGGCCAGATAGTTGGTCAGCACCTTCAGAACCGAGGCCGTGCCCAGATCGCCGGTATGCAGGATGCGCCGGCCCATCGTCGTCAGGAACGGCAGAATCCGCTCGAACGTGGCCCGGTCGCAGCCCGCGAAGATCGAGATATTGCCCGTGGCCGCCCGGTGGCACCCGCCCGAAACCGGGCAGTCCACCGCCGCGCCGCCGCGTTCGATCACCATGGCCCCAAGCCGTTTGACCTCGGCCTCATCGGTGGTGGACATCTCCATCCAGATCTTGCCCTGGCTCACCTCGGGCAGCATCTGCTGCATCACCGCGTCCGAGGCAGCTGGCGACGGCAGGCAGGTGATGACCGCATCGCAATCGCGCATCATCTGGGCCGGGCTTTCGCCGGCCTTGGCCCCCTTGGCCGCGAATTCCGCCACAAGATCGGGGTTCAGGTCGTACACCGTCAGGTCGATACCGTTGCGCAGCAGCGACCCCGACAGCTTGCCCCCCACATTGCCCAAACCGATGAACCCGACCTTCATGTTCTGCCCTCCCGCAGGCGCGTTTTCGTTGGCCCGAGTATTTCCGTTGCCCATCGACAAAAGAAACGAATAATAAAGCTATCTATACAGAAATTATTTTGGTGCTAAATGGACCGCCTGCCCAATCCGGCGTGGCTGCGTAGCTTCGAGGCCGCCGCCCGCCACCTGAATTTCACCACCGCCGCGCAAGAATTGGGCCTGACCCAGACGGCGGTATCGCTGCATATCCGCTCGCTCGAGGCGGACCTCGGGCAGCCGCTTTTTGCCCGCAACGCGCGACACCTGTCGCTGACCGAGCTGGGCCAGTCCTATGCGCTGACCGTGCGCCGGGCGCTGTCGGATATCGCGCTTTCCACCAACAGCTTGTTCGGCCCCGCCTCGCGGCAGGCGCTGACCATCCGGGCGGCGATATCGACGATGACCTACTGGATCGCGGCCGAGCTGCCCGAGTTCAGCGCTCAGCACCCCGAGATCCCGGTGCGGCTGGTGTCACATATCTGGAACGACTCGGCCGCGCCCGCGGATGAAGACGTGGAAATCCGGCTGGGCTATGGCGACTGGCCCGGTGTTGCGGCGGACCGACTGTGCTCGGAACGGCTGGTGCCCGTCTGCCGGGCGCAGGACTCGTCGCCAGACCTGCAAAACGGCCCGTTGATCCACATTCTGGGGTACGAGGACAACTGGGCGCGGTACTTCGAGGCCACGGGCATCGACCTGCCCGACCGCCCCGCGCGCCATTCGGCGGATACGACCGTCACGGCGCTGCAACTGGTGATGGCCGGCGCGGGCTACGCCACTGTTCTGGAGCGGTTCGCGCGCAACGCCATCGCCCAGGGTGCGCCGATCCGGATTGCGGGGCCGGCGATTCCCTTTGCCCAGTCACATTACCTGATCCGCAGCGTCAGCGCGGCGCCTCCGTCCATCCCTGCCCAGTTGTTCCTGGCCTGGCTGCGCGACTGCCTGGCCAGCGATGCCGCGGATTGATCCTGGCAAGTCGCTTTTTCGATCCGAGGCAAGGCACTTGGCCCCGCGCGCTTGACAACCCCCCTGCCCGTGCCGCATGTCGCTTGCGTTGGTGTCTGTGCAAGCAGATGAAAAGGGAATGCGTCAGCGGTTTTCCGTCAAACGCAGCCGCCCCCGCGACCGTGACCGGAGAGGGTGCCCAAATGCCACTGGCCGCAGGCCGGGAAGGCGGGACATCCGACAGAGCACCGCTCTGACATCCGCAAGCCGGGAGACCTGCCAACGCCCGAAGACAAACCGGACGGGGTGTTCCGGTGTCGGGCCCATGTCGGCAACGTGGCCCGCGCATACCCCGTCCCCCGACAACCAATTGAGGGGGGATGAGAGACGTGACCGAGACCGCACCAGTCGAGCTGCTGGTCTGCACCACCTGCCGACGCGGGCTGCCCATCGAGGATGACGCCCAGCGCCCCGGCACGCTGCTGCACAAGGCGCTGGCCGCAGCCGACCTGCCCGAAGGCATCACCCTGAAGCCGGTCGAATGCCTGTCGAACTGCGATCAGGGCTGCTCGATCGTTTTGCGCGGCGGGCCGTCTCGCTGGACCTTCGTCTATGAGAACCTGAACGAATCCGACCATGTCGAGATCATCGTCGAGGGCGCCACCAAGTACCAGGCCACCGAGGATGGCCTTGTGAAATGGCGCGACCGCCCCGAACATTTCCGCAAGAACTGCGCCGCCCGCATTCCCCCGATTGGAGCCTGAGCATGAGCACCCTCGAAAAACTTCCCGTCACCGTCATCACCGGCTTTCTCGGCTCGGGCAAGACCACGCTGATCCGCCACCTGATGCAGAACCCGCAGGGCAAGCGCCTGGCCGTGGTGGTCAACGAATTCGGCGATGTGGGTGTCGATGGCGAAATCCTGAAGAGCTGCGCCATCCCCGAATGCCCGGCGGAAAACATCATGGAACTGGCCAATGGCTGCATCTGCTGCACCGTGGCCGATGACTTCATCCCCACGATCGAGGCGCTGATGGCGCTGGACCCGCGCCCCGATCACATCCTGATCGAAACCAGCGGTCTGGCCCTGCCGAAACCGCTGCTCAAGGCGTTCGACTGGCCCGATATCCGTTCCAAGATCACCGTGGACGGCGTGATCGCCCTGGCCGATGCCGAGGCCGTGGCCGCAGGCCGCTTTGCCCCGAATGTCGCGGCGGTGGACGCCCAGCGCATGGCCGATGACTCGATCGACCACGAAACACCCCTGTCCGAGGTGTTCGAGGACCAGATCTCGTGCGCCGACATCATCCTGCTGACCAAGCCCGACCTGGCCGGCCCCGAAGGCGTGGCCAAAGCGCGCGAGATCATCGCCGCCGAGGCGGCCCGCCCCCTGCCCGTGGTCGAAGTGGCCGAAGGTGCGGTAGACGTGCGCGTGGTGCTGGGGCTAGGCGCCGCGGCCGAGGACGACATGGACGCCCGCCCCTCGCATCACGATGGCCATGACGACCATGAACATGACGATTTCGAAAGCATCGTGGTCGAACTGCCCGAACAGACCGACCCGGCGCAGTTGGTCGCCAATATCGAACGTCTGGCGAACGAGCTGAACATCCTGCGGGTCAAGGGCTATGCCGCCGTTCAGGGCAAGCCGATGCGCCTGCTGGTTCAGGCGGTCGGCGCGCGGGTCCGGCACCAGTATGACCGCCCGTGGAAACCGGACGAAGAGCGCCGCTCGCGCCTTGTGGTCATCGCCGAGCATGACGACATCGACGAAGCCGCGATCCGCGGCATCCTGACCGGTGTCACCGAGGCCGCCGAGTAAGCACCGATGCACGTCGTCTTCCGCGAAAGCCACGGGCTCGAAGAAACCGAGACCCCGACCGATCTGGGCCAGAGCCCGGCGGATCTGGTGGTGTTGTCCTTTTCGGACAGCGATCTGGGTGCTTTCGCGGCCGGCTGGCATCGCGGCGGCGGGCCCGAGGGGCGGATGCCCTCGTTGCGGCTGGCGAACCTGACGGCGCTGAAACATCCGCTGTCGGTCGATACCTATGTCGAGCAGACGCTGGAGGGCGCCAAGGGCATCCTGATCCGGCTGATCGGCGGCGTGCCCTACTGGTCCTACGGGTTGCAGCAGGTGCTGGCGCTGGCGCAGGCCAAGAGCATCGCGCTGGCGGTGCTGCCCGCCGACGGGCGCGAAGATACGCGGCTGGACGATTATTCGACCCTGCCGGTCTCGACCCTACGGCGACTGGCGCATCTGTGCGACACCGGTGGCGAGGTCGCGGCCCAAGCCGCATTGGCGCAGATGGCGCTGGCGGCGGGGCTTTATGCCGGGCCGGTTATGGGGGCCAAGACCCTGCCCGAATGCGGAGCGTGGTGCCCGGATCGCGGCGTGATCGCGCCCGAGGACGCCTTCGCAGGCGAAGGCCGGCGCATTGTCGTAACCTTCTACCGCGCCTATCTGACTTCGGCCGATACCGCGCCGGTCGCGGCCCTGATCCGGGAAATCCGCGCGCGGGGTCATCAGGCGGTGGGGCTGTTCGCACCCTCGCTCAAAGCGCCTGCGGCGGCGCAATGGCTGGCTGAGAACATCCCAGCGATGGCGCCCTCTACCATTATCAATGCCACCTCGTTTTCGGGCAAGGGCGCGTCGGGCACATCGCCCTTGGACGAGGCGGGCGTGCCGGTGTTTCAGGTCGCTCTGGCCACTTCGCGCCGCAAGGCCTGGGCTGAGGCCGAGCGCGGCCTGTCGCCTGCCGACCTGGCCATGCATGTTGTGCTGCCCGAGGTGGACGGGCGCATCTCGGCCGGTGTCGCCTCGTTCAAGGAACCGGGCAGGCGCGACCCACACCTGGAATATTCCCGCTTCGCCCACCGCCCCGAGCCCGACCGGATTGCCGCCATCGTCGACCGGGCGATGGCCTGGGTGGAGCTGGCCGAGAAACCAAAGGCGCAACAGGTACCCGCGCTGGTCCTGTCCACCTATCCCGGCAAGGACTGGCAGATGGCCCATGCAGTGGGGCTGGACGCGCTGGCCTCGGCCGAGGCGATCCTGTCCGACCTGCAGGGCGCGGGGTATGACACCGCCCCCGCCGAGCCGATTGCCGACACGCTGCTGGACGCCCGGATTTCATGGCCGGTCTCGGCATACCGCGCCGCACTTGCGCAACTGCCAGAAGCGTTGCGCGCCGATCTGGAAACCGTCTGGGGTGCGCCCGAGGATGACCCGGCCTGCGCCGATGGGGCATTCCACTTCACCGCGCTTCGGCGCGGCAAGGCGCTGGTGGCGCTGCAGCCCGAACGCGGCACGCCGGAATTGCGGGACGACGAATATCACGACCTGTCGCGCACGCCCCGGCACGGATATGTGGCCTTTTACCTGTGGCTGAGGCACGGGTTGGGGACGGATGCGCTGATTCATATCGGCGCACACGGAACGTTGGAATGGCTGCCGGGCAAATCGGTGGCGCTCTCGGCGGAATGCTGGCCCGAGGCGCTGATCGGCGATCTGCCGGTGATCTACCCGTTCATCGTGAACGATCCGGGCGAAGCCGCGCAGGCCAAGCGCCGGATCGGGGCCGTCACGCTGGGCCACATCCCGCCGCCGATGAAGCAGAGCAGCACGCCCGACCGCATGGTGCGGTTGGAATCGCTGCTGGACGAGTTCTCGAACGCCGACGGGCTGGACCCCAAGCGGCGCGACCGGCTGCAGGCCGATATCCGCGACGAGGCCCGCGCCATCGGGCTCGAGGCCGATCTGGGGCTGGATCAGGCCACCGGCACCGCCGAGGCGATCACCCGCATCGACCGTTTCGTCTGTGACATCAAGGAAAGCCAGTTCGGCGACGGGCTGCATGTCTTTGGCCGCGCGCCGCAGGGTGCGGGCAATTTCGACGCTGCCGCGTCGGCACAGGCCGAACGGCAGGCCCTGCTGGATGCGCTGGCCGGCAAGCGGATCGAGGCCGGGCCGTCCGGCTCGCCCTATCGCGGGCGCACCGACGTGCTGCCCACGGGCCGCAACCTGTTCACCACCGATCCGCGCTCCGTCCCGACCCGCGCGGCCTACGCGCAGGGGGTGAAACTGGCCGAAGAACTGGTGCGCCGCCACCTGCAGGAGGAAGGCGACTATCCCAAAGGCCTGATCGTCGATCTGTGGGGCTCGGCCACGATGCGTACGGCGGGCGAGGAATTCGCCATGGCGCTGCACCTGCTGGGCGTCAAACCGGTCTGGGATCCGGGGTCGGAGCGCGTGAGCGGGATCGAGGTTCTGCCGATCACCGATCTGGAGCGCCCCCGGCTGGACGTGACTCTGCGCGTCTCGGGCCTGTTCCGCGACGTGTTCCCGACCCTGTCGGCCCTGTTCGGACAGGCGGTCCGGGCGCTGTCGGAACGCGACGAGGCGCCCGACTGGAACCCCTATGCGGGTCAGCCGCCCACTGCCCGCGTCTATGGCCCGGCGCCAGGCAGCTATGGGCTGAACATGACCCACCTGTCGGAAACCTATACAGACGAGGCGCGCGCGCAGGCCGGTCAGGCCTGGCTGGACGCCAGTGCCTTTGCCTTCGAAGGCGAACACATCGCCCACGACCCCGACGGGATCACCCAGCGCGTGGCGCAGGCCGACAGTTTCGTGCACCTGCAGGACCTGACCGAAACCGACCTGCTGCTGGCAAACGACTATGCCACGCACGAGGCCGGATTTGCCGCCGCCAAGAAGCTGACCGGCGGGCAGGCGCAGCTGTACCACCTGGACAATACCCGCCCTGAAACACCCCGCGCCCGCACTCTGCCCGAGGAAATCAGCCGCGTGGTCCATGCGCGCGCCGCCAATCCTGACTGGATCGCCGGGATGCAGCGCCACGGCTTCCGCGGTGCGGCCGAGATCGCGGCAACGCTCGACCACATGGCGTCTTTCGCGCATTTGTCAGGCAGCGTCGCCCCGCATCTGTTCGACCTCTACCACGATGCGACCTTGGGCAACCCCGAGGTGGACGCGTTCCTGCAGCAGGCCAATCCGCAGGCCCATCAAGCCATGCAGGACCGGTTCCGCGCGCTTTACGAGGCCGGGCTGTGGAACACCCGCCGCAACTCGATCCGCGCCGATCTGGAGGGGCTGGGATGAGCGCCCCGGTCGTTCAGGGCTGGTGCCCCGGCGCGCATCGCCCGATGATGTCCGGAGACGGGCTGGTCGTGCGGGTGCGCCCGCGTCTGGCCCGGCTGAGCGCCGCGCAGACGCTGGGGCTGTGTGATCTGGCCCTGCGGTTCGGCAACGGGACCATCGACCTGACCAACCGCGCCAACCTGCAACTGCGCGGCGTGGCCGAGACGGACCATCATGCGCTGCTGGCCGAGCTGTCGGCGCTGAACCTTCTAGATCCTGAACCGGGGCTTGAGACCCGGCGCAACATCCTTGTGTCGCCGCTGTACCAGCCGGGCGACCTGACCGCGCGCCTGACACAGGCATTGGCCGACCGGCTGGGCGACCTGCCCGCCCTGCCCGCCAAGTTCGGCTTTGCGGTGGATACCGACCAGGCGCGGCTGCTGGCCGGGGACTCGGCCGATATTCGGCTGGAGCGGGGACCTTCGGGCCTGATCCTGCGCGCCGACGGGGCCGAGACCGGCCGTTTGGTGACCGAGGACGCGGCGATCGACTGCGTGATCGAACTGGCCCAGTGGTTCGCCGAGCGCTTCACTTCTGACACCCGCCGCATGGCCCGTCTGATCGCAGCGCAGGAGCTGCCCAAGGAATGGCAGGGCCACGCCCCCGGCCCCGTGGCACCCGCGCCACAACCCGGCAATAACGCAATCGGCCCGATCTACGGCGCGGCCTTCGGGCAACTGCCCGCCGACGACCTGCGCGCGCTGGTCGAAGCCTCGGGCGCCGCTGCCCTGCGTGTCACGCCCTGGCGGCTGTTCATGTTGGAAGGCGGGGCGGCGATCCCCGCCCCGGCCTTCGTGACCGACGGCGCCGACCCTCTGCTTACCACCGACGCCTGCCCCGGCGCGCCATTCTGCCCGCAGGCGCAGGCCGAGACCCGCGCCATCGCCCGCGCGCTGGCTCCGCGCGTGTCCGGCAGCCTGCATGTCTCGGGCTGCGCAAAAGGCTGCGCGCGCATGGGCGCAGCCGATCTGACGCTGGTGGGCCGCGACGGGCGCTTTGATCTTGTAAAACACGGCCGCGCGGGAGATGAGCCCCTGCAGCGCGGGCTGGACCCCGAAACACTGAAGACCATGGACCTGACCTGATGCCCTATGAATACGAAACCGACGGCGCGGCGATCTACAAGCAATCCTTCGCCACGATCCGGGCCGAGGCCGATCTGGCCCGTTTCGACCCCGACGAAGAGCAGGTCGCCGTCCGCATGATCCATGCCGCCGGGATGGTCGGTCTGGAAGAGTTCATCCATTTCTCACCCGGCTTCGTGCGCACCGCGCGCGCGGCGCTGGAGAACGGCGCGCCGATCCTGTGCGACGCGCGGATGGTGTCCGAAGGCGTCACCCGCTTTCGCCTGCCCGCCGACAATCAGGTCATCTGCACGCTGCAGGACGAGCGCGTGCGCCCGCTGGCCGAGAAGATGGGCAACACCCGATCCGCCGCCGCGCTGGAACTGTGGCGCCCGCACCTTGAAGGCGCGCTTGTCGCCATCGGCAACGCGCCCACGGCGCTGTTTCACCTGCTGAACATGCTCGAGGACCCAGACTGCCCCCGCCCCGCCGCGATCATCGGCTGCCCGGTGGGATTTGTCGGCGCGGTCGAATCCAAGGACGCGCTGTGGGAGGCCCAGCCCGTCCCCAGCTGCATCGTCAAGGGTCGTCTGGGCGGCAGCGCCATCACCGTGGCGGCCATCAATGCCATCGCAAGCCGGGCGGAATGACCATGGGCACGATCTATGGCGTGGGCCTCGGCCCAGGCGATCCCGATTTGATGAGCGTCCGGGCCGACCGCCTGTTGCGCAACGCGAAACACGTGGCCTATTTCCGCAAGCCCGGCCGAAGCGGGCAGGCGCGCAAGATCGTCAACGGGATGATCCGCGACGATGCGGTCGAGTTTCCCATGGAATACCCAGTCACAACTGAGATCCCGGTCACCGATCCGCGCTACAACGCGCTTCTGGCCGAGTTCTACGAACGCTGCACCGCGCGCTTGAAAGAACTGGCCGATCAGGGCGAGGACGTGGTGGTGTTGTGCGAGGGAGACCCGTTCTTTTATGGCTCGTTCATGCATCTCTACAGCCGCCTGCGCGACGTGGTGCCCGTCGAGGTGGTGCCGGCGATCACCGGCATGTCGGGCGCTTGGACGGCCTCGGGTGATCCGATCACCTGGGGCGACGACATCCTCACGGTGCTGATGGGTACCCTGCCCGAAGAGGTTCTGGCCGACCGCATGGCGCGCACCGACGCGCTGGTGGTGATGAAGATCGGCCGCAACATCGACAAGGTGAAACGCGCGCTGAAAACGGCGGGCCTGTTCGACCGGGCCTGGATCGTGGAATACGCGCAGATGCCCAACCAGACCGTTCGCAAGCTGAGCGACGCCTGCACCGAGGTCACGCCCTATTTCTCGATCATCATCGTGCATGGACAGGGGCGGCGGCCATGAACGGCTGGGTCAAGATCGCCGGGCTTGGCCCCGGAAACGAGGCGCTGGTGACCCCCGAGGTGACCGCCGCCTTGGCCGATGCGACTGATGTGGTGGGCTATATTCCCTACGTCGCGCGGGTGGCCGAACGGCCGGGCCTGACCCTGCACGCCAGCGATAACCGGGTCGAGATCGACCGCTCGCAGCACGCGCTGCGCATGGCGGCCGAGGGCAAGCGGGTGGTCGTGGTCTCGTCGGGCGACCCGGGCGTGTTTGCCATGGCCGCCGCCGTGTTCGAGGCGCTGGAAAACGGCCCCGACACCTGGCACGAGATCCCTGTCGAGGTTCTGCCCGGCATCACCGCCATGCTGGCCGCCGCGGCCCGGGCGGGCGCGCCGCTAGGCCATGATTTCTGCGCCATCAACCTCAGCGACAACCTCAAGCCCTGGGCCGTGATCGAGAAACGCCTGCGGCTGGCCGCGCAGGCCGATTTCGCAATGGCCTTTTACAATCCACGCTCGAAGTCGCGGCCCGAAGGTTTTGTAAAGACGCTGGAAATCCTGCGACAGGAATGCGAGCCCGAGCGTCTGATCCTGTTCGCCCGTGCCGTATCGCGCTCAGACGAGGCGATCCGCATCGCGACCCTGGCCGAGGCAACACCCGACATGGCCGACATGCAGACGGTGGTGATCGTCGGCTCGTCGCTGACCCGCGTCATCGACCGGCCCATCGGCCCCATCGTCTATACTCCAAGGTCCACGCCGGAATGAGCCAGCCAGTCCAGAACCTGCGGCACGCTTGTCAACTCGACCCGGCGGGGCAGCCTGGGCCGGTCGATCATAAGCACCGGGATGCCCAACGCTCGCGCCGCGTCCAGCTTGGCGCGCGCCCCGGTGCCGCCAGCGTTCTTGGACACCACAAGTTCGGTTCGGTGCCAGCGCATCAGCGCCGTGTCGTCGTCAATCGAAAACGGCCCGCGCGACACGACCACGTCGCAATCGGCGAAGGGCAGCGGGCCGGGTTCATCGACCAGCCGCAGAAGATAGTGATGCTGGGGCTGCGCCGCGAAATCATCAAGATGCATGCGCCCCACCGCAAGGAACACCCGACGCGGCGGCCCGGCCAGCGCGGCAACGGCGCTGGCGATGTCGGGCACGCGTTGCCACCGGTCGCCGGGCGCGGCCGTCCATTCCGCGCGGGTCAGCGCGGCCAGCGGCGTCTGCGTCTGCTGGCAGGCGGCGATGGCATTGCGGCTCATCTGCGCGGCAAAGGGATGGGTCGCGTCGATCACATGGGTCACGCCGGTGTCGCGGATATGACGCGCCAGACCCTCGGGCCCGCCAAAGCCACCCACGCGCGTGGGCAGCGGTTGCGGCCGCGGGTTGTCGACCCGGCCCGCATAGGAATAGGTTGCCGCCACACCCAAATCCGCCACGGCGCGGGCCAATGCGTTGGCCTCGGTCGTGCCGCCAAGGATCAGGAGGTTGGGCATGTCTGAAACTCCGTGGCTGACCATCCTGGGCCTGGGCGAGGATGGACTGGATGGCCTGTCGGCCGCAAGCCGTCAAGAGTTGGAGCGTGCCGAGGTCATCATGGGCCCGCCCCGGCACCTGTCACTGGTTCCCGAAACCGGAGCCGAACGCATCGAATGGCCGGTGCCGTTCGCCGACGGGCTGCCCTTTCTGCAGGGGCTGAAGGGCCGGCGCACGGTGGTGCTGGCCTCGGGTGATCCGTTCTGGTTTGGCTCCGGGTCGGTGATCGCGCGCAATTTCGCCCCCGAAGACTGGGTGGCACGGCCTGGGCAGTCGACCTTCTCGCTGGCGGCCGCGCGGTTGGGCTGGCCGTTGGAAAGCACTGCCACCTTCGGCCTGCACGCCGCCCCCCTGACCCGCCTGCGTCCGCATCTGTCCCGCGGCCTGCGCGCCATCGTCCTGCTGCGCGACGGTGCCGCTGTGGCCGAGCTGGCCCGCTATCTGACCGAGACCGGGTTCGGCGATACGACCCTGCACGTGATGGAGGCCCTCGGCGGCCCTCGGGAACGCGCGCGCAGCCTGTCCCTGACCGAAGCCCTGCTGGACTCGTTCGAGCATCCGGTCTGCGTTGCGCTCGAGGTTTCGGGCGACGGGCGTGCGCTGCCGTTGGCCTCGGGCAAACCCGACGAGATCTTCGAAACCGATGGGCAGATCACCAAACGGCCGGTGCGCGCGCTGACCCTGTCGGCGCTGGCGCCCGCTCGGGGCGAGCATCTGTGGGACATCGGCGGCGGCAGCGGCTCGATCGGCATCGAGTGGCTGATGTGCGACTCGTCCCTGACCGCCACCACGATCGAGCCGCGCGCAGACCGCGCCGCGCGCATCCGCGCCAATGCCGACGCGCTGGGACAGGATCGGTTGCAGATCATCCATGGCCCGGCGCCTGACGCGCTGGACGGCCTACCCTTGCCTGACGTGGTGTTCATCGGCGGCGGGCTGAGCGACGCGCTGCTGGACTGGCTTGCGGCCAACCTGCCCTCGGGCACCCGGCTGGTGGCCAACGCCGTGACATTGGAAAGCGAAGCAGTGCTGAGCCGATGGCACGCCAAGCTGGGCGGCGACCTGCTGCGGATCGAGCTGGCGCAGGCCGGCGACCTCGGCCCGCGGCGTGGCTGGAAATCGGCCTATCCGGTCGTTCAGTGGAGCGTGACCCTATGATCGTGGCCGGGCTTGGGTTTTCGTCCACCGCGACCTGCGCCAGCCTGCGGGCCGCGTTCGATCGCGCCACCGCCGGGCACGCGGTGGACGCGCTGGCCACCGCCGCTGACAAGGCCGGCCATCCGGCGCTGGCCGAATTTGCCGCCGCCTGCGCCCTGCCCCTGCATTTCGCGGACCCGGCCGATCTGGCCGGGCAACGCACCCTCACCTGCTCGCCCCGCAGCCGCGCCAGTCATGGCACCGGCAGCGTGGCCGAAGCTTCCGCCCTTGCCGCCGCCGGACCGGGCGCGCGGCTGCTTTCACCCCGACAGATCTCGGACGACCGGCTTGCCACCTGCGCGGTCGCCATCGGAGGACAGACATGACCGTTCATTTCATCGGCGCCGGACCGGGCGCCGCCGACCTTCTGACCCTGCGCGGACGCGACATCATCGCCGCCTGCCCGGTGTGCCTGTATGCCGGGTCGCTTGTGCCCGAGGAGATCCTGGCGCACTGCCCCGAAGGCGCGCGCATCGTGAACACCGCGCCGATGGATCTGGATCAGATCATGGCTGAAATCAAAACCGCCCATGACGCCGGTCAGGACGTGGCCCGCCTGCATTCGGGCGACCTGTCGGTCTGGTCGGCGATGGGCGAACAGATCCGACGCCTGAAACAGATGGGCATTCCCGTCAGCGTGACCCCCGGCGTTCCGTCCTTTGCCGCCGCCGCGGCCGCTTTGGGCACCGAACTGACCCTGCCCGGGCTGGCACAATCGGTGGTGCTGACGCGGACCCCGGGGCGCGCCTCGTCCATGCCCGAGGGCGAAACGCTGGAAAACTTCGCCCGCACTGGCGCCACACTGGCCATCCACCTGTCGATCGGCAATTTGGACAAGGTAGTGGCTGACCTGACCCCCGCATATGGCGCCGATTGCCCCGTGGCCGTGGTGTACCGCGCCAGCTGGCCGGACGAGCGGATCGTCCGCGCCACCCTGGGCACGTTGAAGGAATCGCTGGACGAGCGCATCTCGCGCACCGCGCTGATCCTGGTCGGGCCGGCGCTGGCCGGTGAAGGATTCGACGAAAGCTGTTTGTATTCAAAGACCTATGACCGCCGTTACCGCCCACAAAGCGCCGACAGCCCGTGGTCGAGCTGGAGTCACGGAGATGACTAACCCGCCCGGACTGCTGATCTCGGCCCCATCCTCGGGGACGGGCAAGACCACGGTGATGCTGGGCCTGCTGCGCGCGCTGGCCGAGGACGGGCTGACCGTGCAACCCTTCAAGAGCGGGCCGGACTACATCGACCCGGCCTTTCACCGGGCGGCGGCGGGGCGGGCCTCGTTCAACCTGGACAGCTGGGCGATGGGCGCGCCATTACTGGGCGCGATTGCAGCGCAGGCCAAAGGCGCCGACATCGTTGTCGCCGAAGGATCGATGGGCCTGTTCGATGGCGTCGCCAAGCCGGGCGAACTGGGCCATGGGTCCAGCGCCGAAACCGCGCTGCGCATGGGTTGGCCCGTGGTTCTGGTGCTGGATGTGGGCGGTCAGGCTCAGTCGGCTGCGGCCACGGCGCTGGGGTTTCGGATGTACAACCCCGACCTGCCCTTTGCTGGCGTGATCCTGAACCGCTGCGCCAGCCAGCGCCACGAACGCCTGACCCGCCTAGGGATGGAGCGCGCGGGCCTGCCGGTTCTGGGCGTTTTGCCCCGGCGCGGCGACGTGACCCTGCCCGAGCGGCATCTGGGCCTGATCCAAGCGGTCGAGCACCCCGATCTGGAAAGCGCGATTGCCGGATACGCGGCCTTCCTGCGCGCGCATGTGGATCTGGAGGCGATCAAGCGGGCGGCCTCCTCGGGCCCGATGGGGCCGTCGTCGGCCGCGCTGCCGCACCCTCCGGCGCAACGGATCGCGCTGGCCCAAGACGCGGCATTTTCCTTTACCTACCCGCATCTTCTGGAAGGCTGGCGAGCGGCCGGGGCCGAGATCCTGCCGTTTTCTCCGCTGGCGGACGAGGCCCCGGCCCCGGATGCCGATCTGGTCTGGTTGCCCGGCGGGTACCCCGAACTGCACGCCGGAACCCTGGCTGCGGCAGAGCGGTTCCTGACCGGCTTGCGCAAACATGCCGAAACGCAGCCCGTGCATGGCGAATGCGGCGGCTACATGGCCTTGGGCCAAGGGCTGATCGACAAGGACGGCACCCGCCACCGGATGGCCGGGCTGCTGGGCCTGGTCACTTCGTACGAAAAGCGCAAATTCAACCTGGGCTATCGCCGGGCCGAGTTGCTGGCCGACATGCCCGGGTTCTCTGCTGGAACCGCGCTGCGGGGGCACGAGTTCCACTATTCCTCGATCGTCGAGCAGCCCGATGCACCCCTGGCCCGGGTTTTTGACGCCGAAGGCGCCGAAGGCCCACAGACCGGATCGCGCCGCGGGCATGTCACCGGTACGTTCTTCCATCTGATCGCAGAGGCCAGCGCATGAACGGTTTCGTTTCCTTCATCGGGTCCGGTCCCGGCGACCCGGAGTTGTTGACCCTCAAAGCCGTGGACCGGCTGCAAAAGGCCGATGCGGTGCTGTTCGACGATCTCAGCAGCGGGCCGATCCTGAGCCATGCGCGCAAAGAGGCCGACCTTGTGGGCGTGGGTAAGCGCGCCGGGCGGCCCTCGCCCAAGCAGGACCACGTCAGCCGCCTACTGGTGGAGTACGCCCAGACCGGCCAACGAATCGTGCGGCTGAAATCGGGCGATGGCGGCCTGTTCGGGCGGCTCGAAGAGGAACTGGTAGCCCTGCGCGCCGCCGGGATCGCATACGAGATCATTCCGGGCATCCCCTCGGCGATTGCCGCGGCCGCGGCGGCGGGCATCCCGCTGACCCGCCGGCTGACCGCGCGGCGGGTGCAATTCGTCACCGGCCACGATGTCAGCGGCAAGCTGCCCGAGGACCTGAACCTGCCCGCGCTGGCCGACCCGGGCGCGACGACGGTGGTGTTCATGGGCAAGCGCACCTTTCCCCTGCTGGCGCAGGCGCTGCACGCGCATGGGCTGCCGTTGGACACCCCTGCGCTGATGGCAGAATCGGTTTCGACGCCTCAGCAGTCGCTGCACCGGTCCACCGTCGGTGCACTGGCCGAGCGCCTAAACTCCGAGATCGGTACCGCGCCGGCGCTGATCCTCTATGGTCCGCTGGCGGAGAGCGACGATGATTGATCTGGTCTTGATCGGGATCGGCACCGGCAACCCCGATCATGTGACGCTTCAGGGCGCGCAGGCGATCCGCGCGGCCGATCTGATCCTGATCCCGCGTAAGGGCGTCAACAAGGCCGATCTGGCGGGGGTGCGCGAGGAAATCATCCGCAAGGTCACCGACACACCGCCCCAAATTGCCTATTTCGACATCCCCGAGCGCCGGTCACAGGACGGCTACCTGCGCGGCGTGGATGAATGGCACGACGCAATCGCCCTGCGCTGGCAGGAGGCGATGGCTCGGCACCCCGAGGCACGCACCGTCGCCCTGCTGATCTGGGGCGACCCGTCGCTCTATGACAGTTCGCTGCGAATCGCGGCGCGGCTGGACCCGCAGCCAAACACCACCGTGATCCCAGGCATCACGGCGCTGCAGGCGCTGACGGCGGCCCATGCCATGCCCATCAACGAGATCGGCGCGCCTTATCTGGTCACCACCGGCCGGCGCATCCGCGACGAGGGCTGGCCCAGAGACGCGCATACGGTTGCGGTGATGCTGGATGGCGCGTGTTCGTTCCAGACGCTGAACATGGCCGATTTTGACATCTGGTGGGGGGCTTACGTGGGTATGCCCGAGCAGATCCTGATCAAGGGTCCACTGGCCGATGTGGCCGACGAGATTCTGCGCACGCGCACCGAAGCCCGCGCCCGGCACGGGTGGATCATGGATATCTATGTCCTCAAAAAGCGCGGGATTTGACGCGAAAGGTCGCAAATGGCGATTGCGCCATAGCGGCATTCACGTCTAAATGGACGGGTCTGGTCCTGCCGGAGACATCCGGATGCTAAGAGGGAATTTGGTGCGGCCTGCGCGCAGGTCAAATCCAAAGCCGCCCCCGCGACTGTAAGCGGTGAGCCCTGTTCAACCAGCCACTCCCGATCCGTTCGGGGGGAAGGCGAACAGAGGCGCTGACCCGCAAGCCAGGAGACCTGCCAGGCGAACAATGAAACACCGGCCGTCGGGTGCGGCGGCACAGGAGGACAGAAAATGACGACACAAACGCAAACCGCATCAACGGTACGCGCCGGCATGCTTTCGGCAGTGTTCGCGGCGGCCTTGGGCCTGGGGATCATCACCGTGGCCGGTCACGTTCAGGCATCGGCGCTGCATGACGCCGCCCATGACGTGCGCCACGCAACCGGCTTCCCCTGCCACTAAACCAATGTTCAGCCGCATTCTGACCAGCGCGTTGTTCGCTGGTGCCGCAGCCGGGTTGATCGTCGCCCTGCTGCAGTTGCTATTCGTGCAGCCCGTGTTGCTGCACGCTGAACTCTATGAATCCGGGGAGTTGGTGCATTTCGGGGCCGAGGCCGTGTCGGCCCATCCCGAGCTGCCGGGCATGTTCTCGGACCTGACCCGCGACGGGCTGAGCGTGGTGTTCACCATGCTGACCTATACCGGCTATGCGCTGGTTTTGGTCGCCCTGATGTCGCTGGCCGAGGCGCTGGGCCACCCGGTTGACGGGCGCACGGGCGTGTTGTGGGGCCTGGCCGGTTTCATCGCCTTTCATCTGGCGCCGGGTTTCACCCTGGCCCCTGAGGTTCCGGGCGTAGCCGCAGCCGATGTGTTCGCGCGGCAAATCTGGTGGTGGGCAACCGTCGCGGCTGCCGTGGTGGCGCTGTGGCTGATCGCCTTTGGTGGCAACATCGTCAGCTATCTGGTCGCGGCCGTGCTTCTGATGGCCCCGCACCTGATCGGCGCGCCGGAACCCGACGTGTTCACCGGGCCGGTTCCGACCGAGATCGGGGCCCTGTTCGCCGCGCGCGCCTTCGGCGTGGGTCTTGCGGCCTGGGTGCTGCTGGGTGCTTTTGCCGGGTATTTCTGGCAAAGCGAGGGCAAGCGCGTCGAAGCCGCGGCCTGATCCCCGAAATCCCACGATCCGCCGGCGACCAACTGGCGGATCATCTGCTTTTCAAGGAAACAAGATGACACGCTCGCTTGCACTATTTGCGATCGGTCTGGTCTTTGGCGGGGGCGCCGGGTTCGTGCTGGCCGCAGCCAACGGCGTCACCTTCGACGGTCACGACCATACCGACCCCGCTCAACACGGCGGCCATCACGTCGAGGCCACGGCCCATGATCACAGCACCGCCATCAACCTGCCCGCCGGACCGGATGCGCCGGGGCTGGAGATCGCCGTCACCCCTGACCCGATGGCGGGTTGGAACCTGCATGTGGTGCCAAAGAACTTCCACTTCTCTCCGGAGAACGCCTCATTGGCGGACAGGCCTGACGAAGGCCATGCGCATGTCTATGTGAACGGCGTCAAGCTAGCGCGGCTTTATGGCGACTGGATGCACCTTCCGGACCTGCCCAAGGGCGAAGCCACCATTGAGGTCTCGCTGAACGCCAACAGCCACAGCCCGCTCGCCGTGGATGGGGTGCCTGTCAGCGCCTCGGTCACGGTTCAGGTGGACTGAAGCGCAGGGATCCGCGCCCGCAGACACAAGCGAAGCCGCCCGCACGGCCGGGCGTCCTCGATCCAGCCATTCGGGCTGTTCAGAATGGTCCGGCAGGTCGCCGCAATATCATCGGCATCGGCAACCGGATCGATCCCCGAAAACACGTAAGACGCCAAGCTTTCCCCCTGAATCGCCACCACGGTCGGTTCATTGCAGCCACTGAAACAGGCGTGCTCGGCGATCGCGACCTGCCCGTCCAGTCCCGCAGCGCGCAGGGCTTCCAATACGGCCTGTCGCTCGGCCGGCTGGTCGCGCTCGCCCGCGCAGCTGCTGCAGATCAAAACACGCATGCCCCTCGCCTGCCTTTTCCGTTTCACACTGTCGCTTGTGCGGGTTTCGCAACCCCGGCGCAAGCCCGCCACCCACGATATTGTGACTGTACGCGCCCGTGATTTCGGCAAGACTCGAGCCAACCACGACTTGGAGAGCCCGCGATGAAACATCTTGTGTTTTTCCTCGGCCTGCTGGCGCTTCCCGCGCTGGCGGCCGATATCGAACCCCGGCCGGGTTGGGCCGTCCACCCGTCGGCCAAGGCCCATGACGCGCTGGTGGCCGACACGATCGCAGCGGTCAAGGCAAACGGGATGGCCGTGGTCACCCAGGCCGGGCCGACCAAGGCCGCCGCCGCGCGCGGCATCACCATTCCGGGCAACCGGGTCATCGGCGTCTTCAACAACGACTATGCGGTGCGGGTTCTGGAACAATCGGTGCCCGCGATGATCGAGGCGCCGATCCGCCTCTATGTCACGGAAAACGAGGACGGAACCGCTACGCTGTCCTACAAGACGCCCAGCCTGGTCTTTACCCCTTACACCGATGGCACCGGCGCCCTGACCGCGATCGCCGCAGAGTTGGACGCCAAGTTCGCCGCCATCGCCGAGATGGCTGTCAATTAGTCACACTGACGTGATGCGGCTTGCGCCGGCCCGGAACCTCCGCAATCTGCTGCGCAACGGAACTTACGGAGCTTGTTCGATGCAGGACCTGTCCCCCCGCGCTGCGGACCTTCTGGCGCAACGGCTGTACGAGGCCGGGTGCCGCCACGCCTTCGGCATGCCCGGAGGCGAGGTGTTGACACTGGTCGATGCACTGGAACAGGCCGGGATCACCTTTCACCTGACCAAGCACGAAAACTCCGCTGGTTTCATGGCCGAGGCGGTGCACCACCGCGACGGCGCGCCAGCGATTCTGGTGGCGACTCTGGGGCCGGGGGCAATGAACGGCATCAATGTCGTGGCCAACGCGCTGCAGGATCGGGTGCCGATGATCGTGCTGACCGGCTGCGTCGATGCCGACGAGGCGCTGACCTATACCCATCAGGTCATGGATCACGCGCAGGTCTATCGCTCGATCACCAAGGGCACGTTCACCCTGACGGCCATGGGCGCCGACATCATCGCCGACAAGGCCGTGTCGCTGGCCACGCAGCCTCGACCGGGACCGGTGCATATCGACGTGCCGATTTCCGTCGCCGATACCCGGGTGTCGGTCACCAAACGCCGACGGCTGACCCGGGCCGCCCGCGTCGCGCCCGAGGGGACATGCCTCGAGAAGGCCCGCCGCTGGGTGGCCGAGGCCGAGCGTCCGCTGGCGATCATCGGGCTGGACGTGCTGTATGACGACTCGCGCAGCGTTGTGCGGGCGTTTCTGGAACATTTCGGCATCCCGTTCGTCACGACCTACAAGGCCAAGGGCGTGGTGCCCGAGGATCACCCGCTGTGCCTGGGCGGTGCGGGCCTGTCGCCCCTGGCCGACACGCTCCTTGTGCCGCTGGTCGAACAGGCCGACCTGATCCTGTGTCTGGGCTACGACCCGATCGAAATGCGCCCAGGTTGGCGCGAGATCTGGGACCCGGACGAGAAACGCGTGATCGACATCTCGGCCGTGGCGAATGACCACTACATGCACCAGGCGGGGCTGAACCTGGTGGCCGATACCGGCGCCACGCTTGAGGCGATCGCCAAGGGCAACCCTGCACGACCGACTTGGCCCCAAGGCCAACCGGCGCAGGTCAAGGCCGCATTGGCTGCGGCCTTTCCGACCGATGACGACTGGGGCCCCGCCGCCGTGATCGCCGAGGCCCGCGACACCCTGCCCCCCGAAACACTGGCCACCGCCGACAGCGGCGCGCACCGCATCCTCCTTAGCCAGATGTGGCAATGCTCCGAAGCGCGCGGCCTGATCCAGTCGTCGGCGCTGTGCACGATGGGTTGCGCCGTTCCAATGGCGATCGGCTTGAAACTGGCCGAACCAAACCGACCGGTGATCAGTTTTTCCGGCGATGCCGGTTTCCTGATGGTGGCCGGTGAGTTGTCGACCGCCGCAGAAATGGGCGGAAACCCGATCTTTCTGGTCTTTGTCGATGCCAGCCTGGCACTGATCGAATTGAAACAACGCCAGCGCCAGATGGGCAACCGGGGCGTAGATTTCGACCGGCATGACTATGCCGCGATGGGCCGGGCGTTCGGCGGAAACGGCCACACCGTACGCAACCGCGCCGAACTGCGGGCGGCGCTGAAGGCCGCGATGGCCGCCGACACGTTCACCGTGATCGCCGCCGAGATCGACCGCGGAGGCTATGATGGCCGCATCTGACGGACCGCTGAAGGGCGTCAAGGTTCTGGATCTGTCGCGCATTCTGGCCGGCCCGACCTGTACGCAGCTGCTGGGCGATCTAGGCGCCAGCGTGATCAAGGTGGAAAATCCGGCCACCGGTGGCGACGACACCCGCCAGTGGGGGCCGCCTTATGTTACCGATGCGGATGGCAACCCGACCGATCTGAGCGCCTATTTCATGGCCGCGAACCGCAACAAGAAGTCCGTCGCCATCGATATCGCCACGCCAGAGGGGCAGGAACAGATCCGGCGGCTGGCTTCCCATGCCGACATCTTCATAGAAAACTTCAAACCCGGCGGGCTGGCCAAATACGGGCTGGACCATGAAACCCTCTCGCGCGACTTTCCGGGGCTGATCTACTGTTCGATCTCGGGCTACGGCCAGACCGGCCCGAACGCGGCCAAGCCTGGCTATGACCTGATGGCGCAGGGCTATGGCGGGATCATGTCGCTGACGGGCGAGCCGGACGGAGCCCCGATGAAAGTGGGCGTGGGCATCGCCGACGTAATGTGCGGCATGTACGCGACCGTCGGCATTCTGGCGGCGCTGCGCCACCGGGATCAAACCGGCGAAGGCCAGCAGATCGACATCGCACTGGTCGACAGCCAGATCGCATGGCTGATCAACGAGGGCGTGAATTATCTGACCTCGGGCCAGGTTCCACAGCGGCGCGGCAATGGGCACCCCAACATCGTGCCCTACGATGTTTATGAAACCGCCGACGGCCACGTCATTCTGGCCGTGGGAAATGACAGCCAGTTCCGGCGCTTCTGCGGCTTTCTGAACCTCGATCACCTGCCCGACGATGCGCGGTTCGCCACCAACCCGGCCCGGCTGGAACACCGCGATGCCCTGAACGCGGTACTGCGGCCCGCGCTGCAGCGGCTGGACACCAAGGCCGTCATCGATGGCCTCGAGGCGCTGAAAGTGCCGGTCGGCCCGGTTCAGACGCTGGATCAGGTCTTTGCCTCGGACCAGGTGGCCGCGCGGCAGATGCAGATCGACATGCAGGCCGGCCCCGCCCCCGTCAAACTGATCGGAAACCCGCTGAAGCTGTCCCGCACGCCCGTGACCTATCGAACGGCACCTCCGACCTTTGGGGCGGATACCCAAGCCGTCCTGGACGCGGACGACCCGTTCGAGGCATGACCAGGAACTGCCTTGATCGGGCGTATGTGGGGCCATCGCCCCGACGATCACACTGAACTGGGCGCAAATTTGGACAACGGAAGTTTGGCGCGGCTCTGTGCGGCCCTTCTTGGACCAGAGCTTGCCGGTTTCAGCCAAAGTCCGCCAACACGATTTCCACGTTTGCAGCGTCGAGCGCCGCGCGCAGCGGCCCCGTCGGCGCGGTATCGACCACGACGCTGTCCAGATCGGCCAGCGCGCCGGCGCGGACCAAACCCTTGCAGCCGAATTTCTGTGCATCGATCAGCAGGTGCCTGTTGGCCGCGCGCTGCAGCATCGTCCTCTTGATCGCCGCAAAGCCGCTGATCGCCTCTGACACCCCCTCGTCGGTCAGGCCCGTCGCGCCGATCAGGCAGCGATCGACATTGAACCGCGAGAGATACTCGAGCGTATCGGCGCCGATCACGGCCGATTCAGCCGGCAGGAATTCCCCCGGACAGAGGATCACGTCGGCCGCGCTGTCACCCAGCGCTGCGGCGACCGGAATCGAGTTCGTTATCACCGTACAAGACCGCCCCTGCAACGCCAGAGCGCGGGCCAGTTGAATCGTTGTTGACCCGGAGTCGATCATTACCGTGTCGCCCTCCTGCACCAGCGCAGCCGCCGTTTCCCCGATACGCGTACGCTCGGCGGCGCGGGCGGCCGTACGCTCGTCAAGGCTGGGGTAATGGCCTTGCGACGCGGTCGAGGCCCCGCCATGCGCGCGCGCCAGCAGGCCATCCTTGGCGAGGGCGTCAAAATCCCGCCGGACGGTCTCGGTCGAGACGTTGAAGCTTCGGGCCAAATCGCTGATCCGGACATGCGGCCGCAATTTCAGCTCGAGCAGGATCTGGCGCCGCCGGTCTGATTTCTTCAGCCGGTCCTTTCCCTTCCGGGCGTCTTTCTGTTTTGCCTTGGTGTTTGACATCTTTAACTCCGGCCCGGTCAACATAGCAAAACTGTGGGCTTTCCAGCATTTTTGCAAATATTTTGTTGCAAAACCCTCAAATTGGTGGTGACACTTGCCAAACTTCGAGAATACAAACGCGGTTGGTCAACAATGCGCCACCAAAGACTGAAGCGGGCGACCTCCACATGATCGTACTTGCCACACATCTGGCGGCGGCGGTGGCGCTGCTGTTGTGGTCAGTCCGGCTGATCCGAACGGGCATCGAACGCGCCTTTCTGCCGGAACTGAAGCGTGGACTGAAAACCTTATCCGAACGCAAGCTGTCGGCCGCACTTGGCGGCAGCCTGACGGCCATGCTGATGCAAAGCGCGACTGCGGTGGCCCTGATCGGCGCAGGATTCGCCGTATCGGGGATGTTGGCGGCACAATCGGCTCTGGCCCTGATTCTGGGGGCCGAGTTGGGCTCGGCCTTGATGACGCAGGTTCTGTTCCTGCCGGTCGAGGCGGTGATACCCTTTGCCTTACTTGCGGGCGTGGTCACCTTCTTGAAGGCGCAGCGCCGCAAGACCAAACAGGTCGGCCGCATCGTGATCGGATTTGCCCTGGTGCTGCTGTCGCTTGGCATGATCCGCGAGGCCACCGCGTCGATCGGGGCCAACCCGATCGTCCAGAGCATTGCCGCCTATTTTGAGAACGATCTGCTCAGCGCCTATGTGATCGGCGCATTGCTGGCCTGGGTGATGCATTCCAGCCTGGCCTCGGTACTGACGTTCGCAACCTTCACTGCATCGGGACTGATCGCCGCCCCGGTCGCGGCCGCACTGGTGATCGGGGCCAATCTGGGCGGAGCGGTGATTCCGGTAGCCCTGCTGTGGGGACACGAGCGCCCGGCCAGGCTGGTGGTTCTATCGAACCTCGTGGCACGTGCGGGTCTGACGCTGGTTGCCCTGACACTGCTGCTGGCCGGGATACTGAACATGGACATGCTCGCTGCTGCGCCGGGCCAGCAGGTTGTCTTGCTGCATATCCTGCTGAACGCCATCCTTCTGGTGGTCGCACTGCCGCTGACCGAACCTCTGGTTGCATTGGTCGACAGGTTTCTGCCGCGCCACGCGGCGTCAACCACCGAAAGCGTTTCGGCGCTGGATCCCGGCGCCCTCGACCACCCGCCTCTGGCAATGGCCTGCGCACAGCGCGAGCTGCTGCGTATGGCAGAAACGGTGCAGGCCATGCTGGTGCCGGTGGTTCAACTGTTTCGGAACTGGAATCCGGAACTGGCCCGGGTGATCCAGCTGCGCGAGGACGAGGTCGACCGAATGCACTTCGCCATCAAGATCTACATCTCGCGCATGCGCGAAAACGACCTGACGCCGGAGCAGGAAAAGAAATCGCTGGGCATCGTGGCCACGGCCAACAACCTGGAAGAGGCCGCCGACCGGCTCGCGGTCAACCTGGTGGCGGTGGCGCAAAAACTGGCCGACGAAGCGTTGACCTTTTCCAAGGAAGGGTTGGCCGACATCGAACATTTCCACGATCAAGTCGTTACGAACGGCCAGTTGGCGCTAAGCGTTCTGACAACCGGCGACGCCGAGGCCGCCCGTCAGTTGGTGGCCGAGAAGGACCGGATCCGGATCGAGGAACAGAACCTGCAGGAACGGCACCTGAAACGTCTGCAGAACGGCGCGGCGGCCAGCATTGAAACCACGAACATCCATCAGGAAACACTGCGCCTGCTCAAGCAGGTGAACGCGGCCCTCGCCTTCGTGGCCTATCCGATCGCCGAGGAAACCGGTGATCTGCTGGGCAGCCGACTGGCCCGCCCCCGCAAGATCGGAGGCGCATCCTGAAGGAAGCGGACTGAAACAAAGCGGCGCAAGACCGTGTGAGGACGAGTACGAGGCGGCCAACCCGGCCACCGACATGCAACTGGGAGGAAAGACATGAAACGACTCACACTGACATTCGCAGGTTCACTCGTGGCCCTGACCACCTCGGTCTCGGCCTCCTACGCGGACAAGCTGACCCTGTACTGCTCGGCGCAGGAAGACTGGTGCCAGCTGATGGCGCGCAGCTTCGAGGACGCCACCGGCATCGATGTCAACATGACCCGCAAATCCTCGGGCGAGACCTTTGCCCAGATCCGCGCCGAGGCGTCCAACCCCAAGGGCGACGTGTGGTGGGGCGGTACGGGTGATCCGCACTTGCAGGCCGCAGAAGAGGGCCTGACGATGGAGTATCTCTCGCCCATGCGCGACCAGTTGCATGACTGGGCGCTCGCGCAGGCCGAAAGTGCCGGAAACCGGACGATCGGCATCTATTCGGGCGCGCTGGGCTATGGCTACAACACCGAGTTGCTGGCAGCCAACAACCTGGCCGAGCCGTCCTGCTGGAAGGATCTGCTGAAGCCCGAATACAAGGGCCATATCCAGATGGCGAACCCGAACTCGTCAGGGACCGCCTACACGACGCTGGCCTCGATGGTGCAGATCTTCGGCGAGGACGAAGGGTTCGACTTCATGAAGGGCCTGCACAAGAACATCAATCAATACACCAAATCGGGCTCGGCCCCGATCAAGGCGGCGGCCCGTGGCGAGACGACCATCGGGATCGTCTTCATGCATGACGCGGTAAAACAAGCCGTGGCGGGCTTTCCCATCCAGGTGGTCGCCCCGTGCGAAGGCACCGGCTATGAGATCGGGTCGATGTCGATCATCGACGGCGCCCGCAACGTCGAAGAAGCCAAGAAATTCTATGACTGGGCCCTGAGCGCCGAGGCGCAGAACCTGGCGCTCGAGGTCAACGCTTTCCAAGTACCGTCGAACAAGGCAGCCAAGACCTCGGACAGCGCGCCGGACATGAGCCAGATCAAGCTGATCGACTATGATTTCAAGAAATACGGCTCGTCCGACGAACGCAAACGCCTGCTGCAGAAATGGGACGAAGAGGTTTCGGTTCTGCCGCAGTAAATGACGCGTTCCACCACAAAAACGGCCCATTCGGTGCTGATCTTCTGGATCGCCGCCGGGTGGGTCGGCTATTGCCTGCTGCCGTGGTACATGGTCGAGGACGGCTTCTGGTCGTTCCACTGGCTGGTCGATGGCTATCCGTTTGACGACGACTATGCCCCCGCGGCCTTTCTGATTGCACAGGGCAAGAAGCTTTGGCTGGCGCCGATGGTCCTTGCGCTGGCCTTGCCACTGCTGGCGCTGGGCCGGCCGAAATCCGACCCGCTGCACGCCCGCATCCTGATCCTATCGGGGGCGTTCGGCTTTGCCTGGCTGATCGCGCAGGGGTTCGGCATCGGCATCCGCGGTTTCAACTTCGACTGGCTGACCGCCCTGTTCGGAGAGCTGGGCGACCGGCAGTTCGGCATGGGCTATGGCGCGATGATCTGCGCCTCGAGCTTTCTGTTTTTGCTGACCCAAGGGATCGCCGCGCGCGGCGCCGTGAACGGAGACGTGTTCGTCGTCAGCGCCATCGGCGGCGTCATCACCATCGTCACCGCCTTTGTCTTCTTCCCGATCGCCAGAATGCTGTTTGCCGCCTTCGTGACCGAGGACGGGGCCTATTCGGTGGCGGTCTTCTTCTCGAAATTCTTCGACGACCGGCTGTGGGGGCTAGGGTGCCTATGGGGCGCGAAATGCGGTGCGGCCTGGAATTCGCTGGTGCTGGCGGTTCTGGTCGGGCTGCTCACCACCGCGTTGGGCCTGTGTTTCGCGCTGGTCGTCACCCGGTCGGGCTTTCGCTACAAACGAGCGCTGCGCGCCCTGACGGTGCTGCCGATCATCACCCCGCCCTTCGTGATCGGACTGGCGCTGATCCTGCTGTTCGGCCTGTCCGGATCGGTAACGCGCTTCGTCGCCGATCTGTTCGGCACCCAGCCCACGCGCTGGCTGTACGGAATGCCCGGCATCCTGATCGCACAGACCCTTGCCTTCACGCCCATCGCCTTCCTGGTGCTGATCGGCGTGGTCGAGGGTGTCTCGCCCTCGATGGAGGAGGCCGCACAGACCTTGCGGGCCAACCGGTGGCAGACCTTCAGAACCGTCTCGCTGCCCTTGATGCGACCGGGCCTGGCGAACGCCTTCCTGCTGGGCTTCATCGAGAGCATGGCCGATTTCGGCAACCCGCTGGTTCTTGGCGGCAATTTCGACGTGCTGTCGACCGAGATCTTCTTTGCCATCGTCGGCGCCCAGTACGATCAGGGCCGCGCGGCGGTGCTGGCGATGGTGCTTTTGTTCTTTACCCTGTCGGCCTTCTACGCCCAGCGCGTCTGGCTGGGCAAGAAAAGCTATACCACCGTGACCGGCAAGGGCGATTCCGGTGTGCATCCACTGATGCCCACGGGCCTGTCGATCCCGGTAGCGGTAATCGCGCTGGGCTGGGCGCTGTTCACGGTGGTCGTCTATGCGATGATCGTCTACGGCAGCGTGGTCGAGCTGTGGGGGGTCAACAACACGCTGACCTTCAAGCACTACGTCACCGCCTTCTCGGTGCGGCTGGACGCGGAAGGCATCCGCTGGACCGGCGCCGCCTGGGACAGTTTCTGGACCACCATAACCATCGCCGCCATCGCCGCCCCGCTGACCGCCGCCGTGGGTTTGGTGACGGCCTACCTTCTGACCCGGCAGAATTTCGCGGGCAAGAACGCCTTTGAATTCGGCACCATGCTGTCCTTTGCCATTCCCGGCACGGTGATCGGCGTCAGCTATATTCTGGCATTTAACGTGCCCCCGATCGAGATCACGGGAACCGGTGTCATCCTGGTGGTCAGCTTCATCTTTCGCAACATGCCGGTGGGTGTGCGTGCCGGCATCGCCAGCATGTCACAGCTGGACCGCAGCCTGGATGAATCCTCGCTGACGCTGGGGGCGAATTCCTGGCAGACCTTCCGGCGGGTCATCCTGCCGCTGCTGCGGCCGGCGATCCTGGCTGCGCTGGTCTACAGCTTCGTCCGCGCGATGACCGCCATCTCGGCCGTGATCTTCCTGGTCAGTGCCGAATATGACATGGCCACCAGCTATATCATCGGGCGGGTCGAGAACAACGATTACGGCCTGGCCATCGCCTATTCCACGACCCTGATCTTCGTGATGCTTGCGGCGGTCGGGCTGCTGCAACTTCTGGTGGGCCGGGTCCGCATCGGGCGGCGCACAGTGCACGAAACGGAGACATTGCCATGACCGACACTCATATCGGCTCGAAGGCCGCCCCGGTCCGCTTTGAACGCGTGTCCAAGGTTTTCGGGAAGGATGTCGTCGCCGTCGACGCCATCGACCTGCATGTCGAAGCGGGCAAGCTGGTCACGTTGCTGGGTCCGTCGGGCTGCGGCAAGACCACGACCCTGCGCATGATCGCGGGGCTCGAGATGGCCAGTTCGGGCCGCATCCTTATCGGCGACCGCGACGTGACAAAGCTACCGGCGACCGACCGCGACGTGTCGATGGTGTTCCAGTCCTATGCCCTGTTCCCGCACATGAGCGTGCTGGAAAACGTCATGTATGGCCTGACCTTTTCGGGCTTCGGTAAGGACGAGGCCCGCAGCCGCGCGTTGCAGGGGCTGGATCTGGTGGGCCTCAAGGGGTTTGACGCGCGGTTGCCATCGGAACTGTCGGGCGGTCAGCAGCAGCGGGTCGCCGTGGCGCGTGCGCTGGTTCTGGAACCGCAAGTACTGTTGTTCGACGAGCCGCTGTCGAATCTGGATGCCAAGCTGCGCCGCCAGGTGCGCGAGGACATCCGCGCCATCCAGCAGGATCTCGGCCTGACAGTGGTCTATGTCACCCATGACCAGGAAGAGGCACTGGCCGTATCGGACGAGATCGTGGTGATGCGCAACGCCGCCATTGCCCAGATCGGAACGCCCCGACAGCTTTATGATGCCCCCAACGACCGCTTCGTGGCCGATTTCATCGGCGAGGCCAACCTGCTGGCCTGTCAGATCGTTGCCATCGAAGGCGAAACCGCAACGATCGAAATCGAAGGCTATCGCCATTCCCTGCCATCCCGCGGGCTGCCCCAAGGGCCGGGCACCGTCGCCGTCCGCCCGTCGCGGCTGGTGATCGGGGCCGAGCGGGGAATTCCGGCCACGGTGGCCAAAGCAACCTATGTCGGTGTGCGGATGGAATACACGCTGACCGGCAATTTCGGCCAGGTCTTCGCGGTGCACGAGGACGTGGACACCCCGCTGGCCCCTGGCGCGCAGGTGCGGATGGCCTTCGCCGACAAAGGCCCGGTCTTGCTGCCCGAGACATAGATGCCCGACCTGCTGGTGATCACGCACCCCGAAGTCGTCGTCGACCCCGACATCCTGGTGGTGGACTGGCCTCTGTGCGACCTGGGCCGCCGCCGGGCCAAGGCATTCGCCGCCAGCCCCGAAATGGACAAAGTTTCACATATATGGGTCAGCACCGAAAGAAAGGCCCGCGAAACCGCTGCGATCCTTGCGGCGCCTCGCGCCTTGCCTGTGGCACAAAACGCGGCCTTGGGCGAAAATGATCGCAGCGCCACAGGATATTTGCCCCACACCGTATTCGAAAGCGCGGCCGACGCGTTTTTTGCCCAGCCCGACCAGAGCTTTTGCGGATGGGAAACCGCTCGCGCCGCGCAGACCCGGATGCTCGGTGCCGTTTCCCGGATTGTCGCAACGCATGACGGGGCGGATCTTGCGGTCGTGACCCATGGGGCCGTCGGCA
Source organism: Ruegeria sp. BHSB172 (assembly GCF_059613165.1). NCBI lineage: Bacteria > Pseudomonadati > Pseudomonadota > Alphaproteobacteria > Rhodobacterales > Roseobacteraceae > Ruegeria > Ruegeria sp. BHSB172. Next base: position 12,174 of record NZ_JBXWRZ010000009.1, on the reverse strand, counting down.
CGCTATTGTGGTGTGCCTTGTCGCACCGGCCCATCGACCGCCAATTCGACCAACCTTTCCAAGGACATTTCTGGCGCGCGGATCTGGCTACCTTGCGGCCTCGGACCGGGTGGCGCTCGATCGGCTAGCGGTCAGTCCGCCCAGGCCTGCTCGGCGATCTCGCGCAGGGTGTCGAACACGTCGGGCGTGCCCGCGATCACGCGGCCGCCCTGGCGGATCATGGCATCGGCATCCTGATCTTCGACACAGCCACCGGCCTCGGCGATCATCAGTTGCCCCGCCAGGCAGTCCCAGGCGTTCATGTGCTCTTCGACATAGCCCAACAACCGCCCCGCCGCGACATAGGCCAAAGACAAGGCCCCACTGGCATTGCGGTGAAACATCGCCCCGCGCGCAATCAGGTCTGACACGATCGGCACGACATGGCGCGCCTCGATCCGGTTCGAATAGCCCACCGCCACCGTGCCCGAGTTCAACGCGATGCCGGAAGCAACCTGCATCGGTGCTCCGTTCAGCGTGGCGCCGCCACCGCGCGCGGCCGCAAAGGTTTCGTGCACATTCGGATCATGGATCACGCCGATCTGGGTCCGCCCATCAGCGAGCCCGGCCAGAACCACCGTCCAGACCGGGATTCCATTGACGAAATTCGTTGTGCCGTCTATCGGGTCGATCACCCAATCGAACCCGCTGGTCCCCGGCGTGCGGCCGTGTTCCTCACCCACCACCCCATCCTCGGGCCATGTTTCGGCGATCTTCTGGCGGATGAAAGTCTCGACATTCCGGTCGGCCTCGCTGACCCAGTCCTGCGCGCCCTTCCGGTCGACGACCAGCGCACTGCGATCCGCAAAATAGCGCATGGCGAGTTCACCGGCCTGCTTGCAGATTGCAACGGCAAAATCCTTGCGGGTCAGGTCGTTTGTCACGGGGCACCTCCATGTTATGCGCCGTACTGTGGCAACTGTGGCCCCGAAAGGCAAACCGACCGTCCCTTGCGAGATACCTCTGGGTGATCGCGCGGCAAACACAGCCTGCAACTGAAACACTCTGGCCCGTTTCGGCGGCAAGTTGCTGAAAATGTGCCGGAACAGGCGGATTTTTTCGCGTTTGCCGCACACGGGCTTTCACCAATTCGAGAGCAGGCCCGATACTGGTACGTCGCACCCGAACACTCTGCTAAGCCCAGAGGTGTCACTTTGCGCAGCCGGATTGGACCCAAGCATGAAACAAGACCTTTTTGGACAGATGAACACCCTGACCGACCCGATCGCGGTCGAGGCGTGGAACGGTGTGCTGCTTGGTTTCCTGGCCCACGCGGCCGTAACACCCCAGCATCTGGGCAGAGTGCTGGAACTGGAACCGGAATTTGCGCTGGGCCATGCGGTCAAGGGGTTGTTCATGGTGCTGCTGGGCCGGCGCGAAATGACGGCTGTCGCCCAAGAGGCCGCCGCAACCGCCCGCGCCGCCGCCGATCACCAGCCGATCACCCCGCGCGAGGCGTTGTATCTGGACGCCCTGGATCAGTGGCTGGCGGGTCATCCGTCGCGCGCGATCCAGACGTTCGAGACCATCCTGCGCGCCCACCCCGAAGACGCGCTGGCCATGAAGCTCAGCCATGCCACCCGGTTCGTTCTGGGCGACGCGGCTGGCATGCGCCGCTCGATCGAGAGGGTGCTGCCCGCCTATGCGCCCGATCATCCGGGCCGCGGCTATCTGCTGGGCTGCCATTCCTTCGCGCTCGAGGAAACCGGCGACTATGACAAGGCCGAGATCGCGGGCCGGCAGGCGCTATGGATGGTGTCGGACGATGCCTGGGGCCTGCACGCGGTGGCGCATGTGCACGAGATGACCGGCAACGCCAAGGCCGGCCTGGACTGGTTCGCGGGGCGCGAGGCAGCCTGGGCGCATTGCAACAATTTCCGCTATCACGTCTGGTGGCACAAGGCGCTGATGCATCTGGATCTGGGTCAGGTCGATCAGGTGATCGCGCTCTACGATCACGAGATCCGCAAGGACAAGACGGATGATTACCGCGACATCTCGAACGCGACTTCGCTGCTGTCGCGGCTTGAACTGGAAGGCGTCGATGTCGGCAGCAGGTGGGAAGAACTGGCCGATCTGAGCGCGGCGCGCACCGAGGACGGTTGCCTGATCTTTGCCGATCTGCACTATCTGCTGGCCCTTACCGGAGACAGCCGCGCCGATGCCACGGCCAAGTTGCTGGGGCGCATTCACAAGGATGCCCAGACCCCCGAGACCGACACGGCAAGCCGCATGGCCGATCCCGGCCTAGCGGCTGCCAAGGGGCTCGAGGCGTTCGGAGAGGGCGACCATGCCCGCGCCTTTGACCACCTGCTGGCCGCGCGCGACAGCATGCAGCAGGCGGGCGGCAGCCACGCGCAACGCGACGTCTTCGAACGCATCACCATCGATTCCGGCCTGCGCGCGGGGCGGTTCGACGCGGTCGAGCGCATTCTGGACGACAGGCGGGCCAAGCGCGGAGGCGCCGAGGACAATTATGCCCTAGCCCGGCGTGCGCTGATCGACGCCGCGCGCGACCAGTCGGATGCGCAAAGCGTGCCTGCAGAATAACGACAAGACCAAGAAGGACCCGAGACCGCATGGCGACCGCATCGCCCGTTTCTGATTTCGCCCCGGTGGAAACCCCCGCCGAAGCCCGCCCCGCGACGCGGGACCCGCGGCTGGATTTCTATCGCGGCATCGCGATGTTCATCATCCTGATCGCACATATTCCGAACAACCCGTGGTCGCGCTGGATTCCGGCGCGGTTCGGCTTTTCCGACGCCACAGAGATTTTCGTCTTCTGTTCGGGCATGGCCTCGGCCATCGCCTTTGGCGGAGCGTTCCTGCGCAAGGGCTGGTGGATGGGCACGGCGCGGGTCAGCTTCCGCATCTGGCAGGTCTACTGGGCGCATATCTGCCTGTTCTTCTTCGTCGCCATGTCCATGGCGGCCTTGGATCTGTCGGGTACCTTCGACAAAAGCTATGTCAACGCTCTGAACCTGCAGCATTTCTTCAACGACCCGGCGCCGCAGATGGTGGGTCTTTTCACGCTGACCTATGTTCCGAACTATTTCGACATCCTGCCCATGTACCTGGTGGTTCTGGCGATGATGCCGCTGTTGATGGGGCTGTCTCGGGTCGGGGTCTGGGCGGTCGGGCTGGTTTCGGTCGCGATCTGGCTGGTCGCGCAAACCGGCGCGTTGGCCCTGCCGGCCGAGCCGTGGTCGGACCGGCAGTGGTTCTTCAACCCGTTCGGCTGGCAGCTTCTGTTCTTCACAGGCTTTGCCTTCATGCGCGGCTGGCTGCCGGCGCCCCCGGTGTCCAAGACCCTGATCTGGGCGGCGGTGGCGTTTCTGGTCCTGTCTGCGCCCTTCGGATCATGGAAAGTGTTTCTGTGGGTTCAGGCCGCAGCCCCCGACCTGGCGGCCGAAATCCGCAAGGTCTGGCCGCTGACGGCCGAACTGCGCGAAAAGACGGATTTCGGCCTGTTCCGCTATGTGCACTTTCTGTCGCTGGCCTATCTGGGCTGGGTCGCGGCGGGCACCCATGGGCACCGGCTGATCGCAACGGGACACGGCGCCTACGCGCGGATCTGGCAAGTGGTCCTGAAGCTGATCACCAAAGTCGGCCAGCAATCGCTTGCCGTGTTCGTATTTTCCATGGCAGTGGCACGACTTATCGGCGTTTTCCTGGATGAATTCGGGCGGGATTTCGCCGCCGTTCTGACCGCCAATCTTTTTGGATTTGCAATGCTGATCGGCGTTGCCTATCTGGCCGCTTGGTTCAAATCACACCCGTGGAAGTCGAAGACATGAAGCTTACGCGTCGTTCCTTTCTGGCATCGACAACGGCGCTCGCCTTCGCCCGGGCCGCATGGGCCACGGGCGGCGACGTTGCGTTTGACCGGGCCGATGTAATCGCCATGGCCCGAGACCTGGCCAGCCGCCCCTATCAGGCGCGCGCCCAGGTTCCGCAAGAGTGGCTGGACCTGACCTATGAGCAGTACCGGTCGATCCGGTTCCGGCTGGATCACGGGCTTTGGTTCGGGTCCGACACCCCGTTCAACGTGGATTTCTTTGCACCCGGCCTGTACTTCCCCCGCCCGGTCCAGATCTCGACCGTCGAGGGCGGCCGGGTCGAGGCCGTACCCTTCGATCTCGAGATGTTCGACCGGGCCGAGGACGTCCCGCCCTTGCCTGTCAGCGACACACTTGGCTTCTCGGGGTTCCGTCTGCGCACCGAGATGCACCGCCCCGGCAAGACCGACGAGTTCTGCGTGTTCCAAGGCGCCAGCTATTTCCGCGCCATCGGGCTGCACGAGGTCTATGGCCTGTCGGCGCGTGGTTTGGCGCTGAAAACCGGCGACCCCGAGGGCGAAGAATTCCCCGAATTCATCCGGTTCTGGCTGGAACGGCCCAGGCCCGGCCAACGCAACATGATCGTGCATGCGCTGATGGACAGCCCCAGCGTGGCCGGGGCCTACCGGTTTGACATTACCGCCGGAGAAGACTGCCAGATGCAGGTCGAGGCAACCCTGTTCCCGCGCACCGACCTGACCCATGTGGGCATCGCGCCGGGCACCTCGATGTTCCTGTTCGACCAGACCAACCACAACCGGTTCGACGATTTCCGCCCCGCGGTGCATGACAGCGACGGGCTGATGATCCGCAATGGCGCCGGCGAAGTGATCTGGCGGCCACTGGCCAACCCCACGCGGCTGCAGATTTCATCTTTCGTCGACATGAACCCGCGCGGCTTTGGCCTGATGCAGCGCAAGCGCGCCTTTTCCGACTATGCCGATCTCGAGGCGCAATACCACAAACGCCCGGGTCTGTGGGTCGAACCGATCGGCGATTGGGGCAAGGGCACCGTGACGCTGGTGGAAATTCCGGCAGACCGGGAGATCTATGACAACATCGTCGCCTATTGGCGCCCGGCCGAGCCGATGGCGGCGGGCACGCAGGTCGATCTGGCCTATCGCCTGACTTGGGGCGAGCAGCCACAGCGCACGGCCATGCCCCGGGTGATCCGCACGGCCATGGGCGAGAACACCTTTGGCGAGGGCCGGCTGGCCGTGATCGACTTCGAGCCCAGCGAATTGTTCGAAGACCCCGACGTGCTAAGCGTCTTCGTGCAGTCACCCCATGCCGAAACGTCGGATGGCGTACTGCAGCGCAACCCCGACACCGGCGGGCTGCGGCTGGCATTTTCCTTCCAGCCGGGCGACCGCGACCATGTCGAATTGCGGGCGCAGCTGCGTCTGGGCGAGGCCCCGGCCTCCGAGGTCTGGCTTTACCGGTGGACCGCATGAGCCCCGATCTTCATATCATGCCGCCTCAGGCCCCCCTGCCGATGCCCGCGCAGGACTTCCGCGCCGGGTTTCGCGACGCGAAAGTGCCCGAACGGCCCGACGACCGGTCTGCGGGCCTGTGGCGGGCAATGGCGTTTTCCCCCGCCATGGGCGCGACGCTGGCCCTGTTGTGGTTTCTGGTTGACTGGTTCGACACCGAGGGCATCAACCTGGTCGAGGCCATTCTGCTAACGCTTATTTCGTTCAACTTCTTCTGGATCGCATTCACCGTCAGTACGGTTCTGCTGGGAATGGTTTCCTTGTCCCGCCAAGACCGGCCCCGGCGCGCGGCCCGGCCGCAGCCGTTGCGCGTGGCCCTGCTGATGCCGGTCTACAACGAAGTGCCGTGGAACGTTCTGGGCAATGCGCGCACGATGCTGGAAGACCTGCGCGCGCGCGGCGGTCAGCATCACTATGCGATGTTCATCCTGTCTGACACGCGCGATCCCGATATCGCCGCCCAGGAACAGGCCAGCGTCGAGGCGCTGCGCACCACGCTGGCCCCGGGGCTCGAACTGTGTTACCGCCGCCGCGCCGAAAACACCGACCGCAAGGTGGGCAACATCGCCGATTGGGTCAGCCGCTGGGGCGGCGCCTGGGATGCGATGCTGGTTCTGGATGCCGACAGCCTGATGACCGGGCGCGCCATTGCGCGGCTGACCGACGCATTGGCCCGTGACCCCGGCGCCGGGCTGATCCAAAGCTATCCGCAGTTGATCGGCGCCCAGTCGGTCTTTGCCCGGATGCAGCAATTCGCCAACGGCGTCTATGGCATCGCCTTTGCCGAGGGGCTGGCCCGCTGGTGCGGGCAAGAAGGCAATTACTGGGGCCACAACGCGATCATCCGCACCAAGGCCTTTGCGGCCTGCGCAGGCCTGCCAAAACTGCGCGCTCTCAACGGACGCGAGCAATTGATCATGAGCCACGATTTCGTGGAGGCCGGCCTGCTGCGCCGGGCCGGATGGGGGGTCCGGTTCCTGCCCCGCATCCGCGGGTCCTACGAGGAAACACCCCCTACCCTGATCGACCATGCCCTACGCGACCGTCGCTGGTGCCAGGGCAACCTGCAGCATCTGCGGCTGCTGGGGTCTGCGGGTTTCAAGGCCGTATCGCGTTTTCACCTGTTCCACGGGGCCGTCGGATATCTGATGTCACCCCTGTGGTTCGCTCTGCTTCTCATGTGGGCGCTGATCGGCCAGGGCAAGGACGCCTCGGTCCTGCATTACTTCAGCCCCGACAATCCCCTGTTCCCGCAATGGCCGGAAATGACCGAGACGCGCCACGTTCTGATCATCCTAGTGATGTACGCGATGCTGCTGGCGCCCAAGATCCTTGGTGCGCTGGCCCTGCCGCTGAGCGGTGTCCGTTATTCCGATTTCGGCGGCGCCGCGCGCTTCTTTGCGTCCTTCCTGTTCGAGGTTATCCTGTCGATCCTGTTCGCCCCCATCCTGATGGTCCAGCAGATGATCGCGGTATTCCGCACGATGTTCGGGGTGCAAAAGGGCTGGGCGCCCCAGGCGCGCGCGGGTGGCCGATACGGGCTGCGCACGCTGATCCTGTTTCATGCGCTGGAAACGGTCAGCGGCGTGGCGCTGAGCGTCGGCATCCTGTCCGGGCTGGTCTCGGTCTGGCTGGCCCCGATCGCCGTCAGCCTGACCTTCGCGGTGCCGCTCTCGGCGCTCAGCGGGGTCTCGGCGGCCCGGGCTCGGCGATTGCTGCGGATGCCCGAGGATGTCAAGGAACCGGCGATCAGCCGCGCCGCACGTGCCCACCGCAACGAGTTGAAGCGCCTGATCAAGTGCAAACGAACGCTGACCCCGGCGGAATGATCAGCCGCCCGGTAGGCCTTCGTACCAATCCAGCATCATGTCGGCCCAGCCTGCGGGCACAGTGTGGCCACCGGGGAACAGGGCGAATTCAAGCGCGCTGCCATCGGCGCAGCGGGTCCATTTGCGGCGCAGGAACGGCCCCGTAGTGGAAATCCCGTCCGGGCGGTTATCGGCGCAACCATTGGCCTGCCGCCAGATTTCCAGACCGGCAAAAATATCACCCTGCAGGAACCGGCCGCCACCCAGCGCCCGCCCCTCGAGCGGCACCACGTTGTCGGTCCAGCCATGGGTGTGGAACAGGCGGACAGGCCCGGCGCAGCCGTCGGGATGCGGGCGCCAGAAGCCGCCCGATACCGGAACAAAGGCCGAAAACGCGTCGGGCTTGGCGCAGGCCAGGTAGTTCACCATGAACCCGCCGCCCGAAAACCCGCCAAGGATGACGCGGTCGGGGTCGATGTCAAACCGGCGGACGGCATCCCGGACCACTTCGGCCAGGAATGCGGCTTCGTCGCGGCCCTCCCAACCGGGATAGAAGTTCCAGCTTTTGCGCCCGTTGCGCAGCGCGCCATCGGGCGCCATCACCGCGTATCCGCGCGCCAGCAGCGGTTCGACCATTCCGCGGTTCCTGAGGGTCCCCGACGCGCTGCCGCCGTAACCATGTAGGAACACCACCAAGGGCGGATGGTCCTGGTCGGGGACCTCGATCAGATAGGTACCCCGCGCGGTTTCACACGCCCCTTCGACCTCATCGCAGGCCGCCAGCGCCGGTCCGGCAAGCAACGCGGCCCAGACCGACAGCCACCGGGCAACGGCACTCACGATTGCACCTCGTAGGGGTCGACCGGCAACCCGGCCCGGATCCAGCCCGGCCCGGCCGCCGAGCCCAACATGCCCTCGGGGACGTCGATGATGTTGGAAAAACCGGCGCGGGTCAGGGCGTTGCTCAGCCGGGCCGACCGGACACCGCGCGCGCAGATCAGGGCAACCGGACGGCTGCGGTCGCCGCCGGTCAGACGGTCGAGTGCGGCCACGAAATCGTCGCGCCGCATATCCAAGGGGATCGCGCCCCGCCCGATACCCGTCGCCCGCCATTCCCGCGGTGTACGGATGTCGATCAGAAGAACGTCGCCGGACACGGCGCTGGCCTGCGCCTGCGCGACGCTCAGCTTGCCGCCGGAAAACTCCTCGGGGATCAGACGGTACTCGCGCATCGCAAACCCCACGGCCAAAGCGGCCGTTCCAACCAGCAACACCCATCTGCGCGGTTTCAACCTCTGCTCTGCCAACTCGAACCCTCCGGTTGGGATGGCCCGTTTCTAGCACAAGGGCCCTTTCACCGCCGCGCCAAATTCGCGCGCGGAAATCAAGTTTGCGTCATTTTTTCGCATTTGGGTCGGCGGAATCCACGGGCGTTAGGGCAAGGTGAAAAACTTGCAATAGCTGGACAGCCAATAAATTATCCTTACAAATTCAAGCCCACACTGACCGCTCAGCCCGGAGTATCGCACTTGTCCCTATTCCTCATCGCGGCCCTTCCGTTTCTTGGCGCTGTCTTTCCGGCCTTGCTGGTCCGGGCCGGTCGCAATGCGGCAGCCTCGGCCGCCGGGCTGACCACCTTCCTGGCGCTCATGGGGCTGTTGATCCACATCCCCGCCGTCATGCAGGGTGAGGTCGTGACCGCCCGGTTCGATTGGATTCCCGGGCTGGGGCTGAACGCCAACTTCATGCTGGACGGGCTGGGGTTCCTGTTTGCCCTGCTGATCCTTGGCATCGGTCTGTTGATCATCCTGTACGCGCGGTTCTACCTGTCGCGCGAGGATCCGATGGGGCAGTTCTATACCTATCTGCTGCTGTTCCAGGGCGCGATGGTTGGCATCGTTCTGTCGGACAACATCCTGCTTTTGCTGATTTTCTGGGAGCTGACCTCGCTCAGCTCGTTTCTGCTCATCGGCTATTGGAAGCACCTGCCCGAAGGTCGCCAGGGCGCGCGGATGGCGCTGGCCGTGACCGGGTCCGGCGGGCTGGCGATGATCGCAGGTATGCTGATCCTTGGCAACATCGTGGGGTCCTATGACCTGAGCGTGATCTTGCAAAACCGCGAGCTGATCCAGGCCTCGCCCTATTACCTGCCGGCGCTGGTGCTGATCCTGCTGGGGTGTTTCACCAAGTCGGCCCAGTTCCCGTTCCATTTCTGGCTGCCTCATGCCATGGCCGCGCCAACGCCGGTTTCGGCCTATCTGCACTCGGCCACGATGGTGAAGGCCGGCCTGTTCCTGATGGCACGCATGTGGCCGGTTCTGGCGGGGACCGAGGCGTGGTTCTACATCGTCGCAACCACCGGTCTTGTAACAATGCTGATCGGTGCAGTGATCGCGCTGTTCAAGGATGACCTCAAGGCGTTGCTGGCCTTTTCGACGGTTTCGCATCTGGGACTGGTCACGATGCTGCTGGGGTTCGGCACCAAGATCGCCGTCGTGGCCGCCATCTTCCACATCATCAACCACGCCACCTTCAAGGCCGCCCTGTTCATGACCGCGGGGATCGTCGACCATGAAACCGGCACTCGGAACATCAAGCGGCTGGGAGGATTGCGCCACCTGATGCCGATTACGTTCACCTTTGGCACCATCGCCGCGCTGTCGATGGCCGGCATTCCGCCGCTGAACGGCTTCCTGTCGAAAGAGATGATGTTGGAAGAGACGGTCCACACCGTCTGGCGCAATTCCCACTATTTGGTGCCAGGTCTGGCTCTGCTGGCAGCGATCTTTTCCGCGGCTTATTCCTTCCGCTTCATCAGCCACGTGTTTCTGGGCCCCGAGCGTGACGACTATCCCGCCCATCCACACGACCCCCCTGCAGGCCTGTGGTTGGCCCCCGCGTTCCTGGTGGTTCTGGTCGTCCTGATCGGCCTGAACTCGGCTGTCATCGTCGGCCCCTTGGTCGCGGTTGTGTCTTCCGCGGTGATCGGCGGCGAGAAGCTGCCTTATTATTCATTGAAACTGTGGCACGGGTTTACGCCGGCGCTGTATATGTCGGTCATCGCTACGCTGGGCGGTCTGTTTCTGCTGGCCCTGCACCGTCGCGGCGAAACCGCCTGGAACGCCCTCCCCCGCCCCGAGGCCAAGTCCATCTTCGACGCCGTCATCGGTGCGCTGACCGCCGCCAGTCGCTGGATCACTGACGAGCTGCACAACGGTGTCATCAGCCGCTATGCGATCATCCTGATCGCCTTCACCGTCGGGCTGGGGTACTATGCTTTCGCAACCGGCACGATCGGGTTGGAAACGCGGGTTCCGCTGGAGGCCCCCATCATCCCGATCATCGGCTGGCTGTGCCTGATCGTAGCGACGATGGGCATCATGTGGTTCCACCGCAACCGTCTGCTGTCTCTGGTCCTGATCGGGGTGGTGGGGCTGATCGTGTCGATGGCCTTCAACTATCTGTCCGCGCCTGATCTGGCTCTGACACAGATCTCGGTCGAAGTTGTCACGATGATCCTCCTGCTGCTTTCGCTGAACTTCCTGCCGACCGAGACCCCATGGGACAGCAGCGCGGCACGGCGCTGGCGTGATGCTGCCATTTCGGTGGTGGCCGGTATCGGAACTGGGGGCTTGATCTATGCGCTCATGCTGCGCGATTTCGCCTTCCCGACGATTTCGGAATTCCACCTGACCAATTCCTACAAGGGTGGCGGCGGCACCAATGTGGTCAACGTGATCCTGGTGGACTTCCGGGGATTTGATACCTTCGGCGAGATCATCGTGCTGGGGATCGCGGCACTGATCATCTTTGCTTTGACCGAGGCCGTGCTAGGCACCAGTGTTCGCGCCTACCTGCTGAACCGCAAGCCACATTGGCCCCAATCGGGCGACTCTCACCCGCTGATGATGGTTGTTGCGACACGTGTGATGATGCCGATTGCCCTTATGGTGGGTGCCTATATCTTCTTCCGGGGACACAACCAACCCGGAGGCGGGTTCATCGCCGGTCTCATAGTCGCGATCGCCTTCCTGATGCAGTACATGGCCAGCGGCTACACCTGGGCGATCGAGCGGCAACGGTTCTACTACCATGGCACCATCGGCTGGGGCGTATTGATCGCTGCGGCTACTGGTTTGGGCGCCTGGTTCAACGAGCGGCCCTTCCTGACCAGCGATTTCGGCTATCTGCATTGGCCACCACTGGAAGAGTTCGAATGGGCCACTGCCATGCTGTTCGACACAGGCGTGTTCCTTGCCGTTCTGGGCGCTGTGATGTTGGCTCTGGACAGCCTGTCGCGCTTTGCGTGGCGGCCGGGCATGGCGCAAGAATTCCCGATGGACATCAACCCTTTGCGCGATGACCCGATCGAAGAAGAACAAGAAAAGAAGGAGCAGGGCTGATGGAAGCTCTCGTCGCCTCGGCCGTTGGCGTGCTGACCGCCGCCGGGATTTTTCTGATCCTGCGCCGTCGGACCTTTCCGGTCATCCTGGGCCTGTCCTTGCTGACCTATGCGGTCAACGTATTTCTATTCGCCACGGGACGGCTGGCCGTGAATGCTCCTGCGGTTCTGAACAAATACGAAGAGGTTCCCTACACCGACCCGCTGCCGCAGGCGCTGGTGCTGACGGCCATCGTGATCTCGTTCGGGATGACGGCGGTGATCGTGATGATCGCGTTGGGCGCCTATCTCTCGGCCAAGGATGACCACATCGACATGGCCGCGCGCGACAGCGTGGACGGCGCGGGAGAAGACGCATGAACCACTGGATCGTTGCGCCGATCGTCCTGCCCGCGATCCTGGCCCCATTCATCATCATGGTCCTGCGCTATCATCTGGACCTGCAGCGCATCTTTTCGGTAGCGGGCGTGGTGGGCCTGCTGGGTATCGCGTTGACCATCACCGCGCAGGCGGCGGGTGGCGACATCCATGTCTACGAGCTTGGCAACTGGCCCGCCCCGTTCGGCATCGTGCTGGTGCTTGACCGGCTCTCG